>PEXO01000376.1 GCA_002779045.1 Elusimicrobia bacterium CG08_land_8_20_14_0_20_59_10
GCCGCATAAACCCCTTCAAAGTAAAAGAGATGGTGAAGATGCTGCTGCAGATAATGAAAGAGGAGCAGGCGGGCGGCATAACGCCCAAACTTGGCACGCCCCATACCTGGAGCCCGGAATTCAAGGAATACTGCAAAAAGAAAGGCGAGATGATCCCGCTGGGTTTCTCGAAGCTGCTGGTGGCGCTGGCCTCCGGCGTTACCTCCCGCCACTTCAAGACCGGCCAGGAAGAGAACCTGATACGCTACATCCTTTCCCGCCCGGACGCCAGCATAACCATGGACGAGCTGTTCCGGGCCAGCTACCGCCTTAATGACGGCGAGTTCTACCTGACCATACTTACCAACCTTAATATCCTTTCCGACAACTGGCGCCACCCGCAGCGCGACCAGCTGGCGATCACCAGGAAGCTGGCCACCATCTGCAACTTCTACCAGGGCAAGGGCGATAAGTACGGCGCCTGGTACCACTTCCAGGGCATAATGCTCTACGGCTATGTGCAGGGCGGCCTGCGCGCCTGGCTGGTGGGCAGCATCGAAAGCGCCGGCTCGCACGTGCTCTCGCACGGCACGGACGAGCAGCAGGAAGACTATGTGAACGCCACCGGCGGCAAGGTGGGGGCGAAAGTGGCCAAGGCCCTGGAGCGCCGGGAATACGTGACCTTCACCCCCGACAGGAATTACTGCGACCCCAAAGTGTACCTGGACCTCTCCGAGGACTGGCGCGACCGCATAGAATATGTGGAGAGCAAGGAGTTTAAGGCCACGCTGGACGAGAACCGCATGTGGCTAAAGAGCCTCTACAAGGACTACCTGGACTGCCACGTGGAGATAATCTACAACGACTATTCCGGCAAGCTCAACTCGAAGAACATAATGAAGAAGGACCACGTGAACTTCAAGAAAGGCAAAAGCGTGCCGCTCTTCGTCTCCTGGGACGAACTGACCCTGGCCCGGGCCTTCATAAGCGGCTGCAAGGCCGCCGGCCCGGTGCCCAAAAGCCTGGGCGGCGCCCGGCGCGGCGTCTACGTGGACGCCCTGCCCGTCAGGTAAGACACCCGGCTAAACCCAAAACCGCCGGCCTTCCCTAAAAGGAAAGCCGGCGGTTTTACGTTTCAATATATTGAGTATGAACCCGGCGTGGAAGACGCGGGGACCGGATAAGCAAAACCTTCCGACGACCGAGCCTTGCGCAAGCGGCGAGGGCGGAGGCAGAGCGAGGCCACGGTGTTGGCCGAGCGCGTTTTGCGTTCCGGTCCCCGTGGCGTCCACGCCGCAGCGTGGATAAGGAAGCGTAACGAAATAACTGAAGCATTTGGCTGGCCGATTTTGGGCTACACCGAAGTGGCATGAAGCGACACGTACTACAC
>PEXO01000092.1 GCA_002779045.1 Elusimicrobia bacterium CG08_land_8_20_14_0_20_59_10
AATAAAGAAAGCCTATGCTTTCATGAAGGACAGCGCCAAACAGGGCAAGACCTTCCTGTTCGTCGGCACGAAAAAGCAGGCCAAGGATATAATCCGCGAGGAGGCCCTCAGGTCCGACGTTTCCTGCGTTTACGAGAAGTGGCTGGGCGGTACTCTTACCAATTTTGAGACGCTGCGCAAGTCGCTGAAGCGCCTTGAGGAACTTGAGAAGTTCGAGGCGGACGGCCTTTTCAAGGTGATGTCCAAAAAAGAGGTTTCCCGCCTCTCCAAGGAAAAAGGGCGCCTTGTAAAGCTTTTGAGCGGTATCCGCAATCTGCGCAACCTCCCGGATGTCGTGTTCATAGTGGACCCGATACAGGAAGGCAATGCGCTGCGCGAGGCGCTCAAGCTAGGCATTCCCGTTGTGGGCGTCTGCGATACCAACTGCGACCCCGATATGATCGACTGGCCGGTGCCGGGCAACGACGACGCCGCACGCGCTATAAGGCTTTTTTGCGCGACGATGGCCGACGCCGTGGTGGACGGCCGCGCCGAGGCGGAAGCGGAGAAAGCCGCCGCGCATCAACAGGCGCAGGATGCCGCCGCAGTAGCCGCCGGAGAAGAGCAGCAGGCCGAGGCCGGCGACGTGGTGTATTCCTCCCCGGAAGAGGCGGCCCCCGAAGCCGCTCCTGAGGCCGCTCCTGAGGTCGAGGCCGAACCCGGCCCCGCCCCCGAAACGGTAAAGACCGAGGAATAAGTTCTTTTGTCCGGAAACGGGGGCGCGGCTGTTCACGCCGGCCCCCGTTTTTTTAAAAGTAATCGGCAGTTACATTCAAGGAGAAGGACCATGGCGGCAATAACCAGCGAGCAGGTGAAAAATCTCAGGACCCAGACGGGCGCGGGCATAATGGACTGCAAGAGCGCCCTCAATGAATCTTCCGGCGACCTTGCCAAGGCGGTGGAGATACTCAGGAAGAAGGGCCTGGCGGGGCTGGCCAAGCGCGCCGGCCGCGCCATGAAAGAAGGTATTGTGGCGGTCGGGACCTCCCCGGACGGGAAAGCCGCTTCTTTCCTGGAAATAAACTGCGAGACCGATTTCGTGGCCAAGAACCCCGACGTGGCCGGTTTTGCCGCTGCGCTCGCGGGGGAAATGCTTTCCAACGCTTCCCTGGAAAAACCGGAAGAGAGCGGGGAAGCCAAAGAGCGCCTTCAGGCCCTGGCCATGAAGACCGGAGAGAATATGCAGATACGCCGCGGAGTGGTTTACCATACCGGGGTCGATTCAGCCGCTAATTTCTACATCCATTCCGATAACCGCAAGGGCGCGCTGGTGGAGATAGGTTTTGACGGGGACCTGGCCGCCGCACGGACCGAACTGGAGGGCCTGGCCCGGGAGCTGGCGATGCAGAGCGTGGCGATGGGGCCCAAGTACCTGCGCCGGGAGGATGTGCCGGCGGAGATCGTCGAGAAGGAGCGCGAGATATACCGCGCTAAGATGGAAAAGGACGAAGTGGACGCCAAGGCCCTGGCCGCCGAGACCGGCAAGACGCACAAACCCAAACCCCCGGAAGCCGTGGTCAAGATGCTGGAAGGCCGCGTAAATAAATTCTTCCAGGAGTTCTGCCTGCTGGAACAGGCTTCGATACGCGATTCAAAGGTGACGATCTCCCAGGTGGTTAAGAACGTCTCCGCCAAGCTGGGCGGCAATGTTACGGTGAAGCGCTTTAGCTGTTTTATCGTCGGGGTGGAATAACTGTCGTGAACGCCGCCGCGGCCCCCCCCGGCGGCGTACTTCGCGGTCCGCAGCAGGAGGTTTATGTACAAGCGTGTGCTTCTTAAACTTTCCGGAGAGGCGCTGGGAGCTCCCGGCGACAGCCGCTCCATAAATCCCCCCTCCCTCACCTACATAGCCAAAGAAACCGCCAAAGGCGTGCGTAAGGGCGTAAGCCTGGCCATAGTTATAGGCGGCGGCAATATCTGGCGCGGCGCGCGCGACGGCCACGGCATGATAGACCGCGTGACTTCCGACAATATGGGGATGCTCGCCACGATCATAAACGCTATGGCGCTGCAGTCCGCCCTGGAGCACGAGGGCGTTTCCACGCGGGTGCAGACCTCCATTGAGATCTCCCGCCTTGCGGAGCCGTTTATCCGCCGCCGCGCCATGCGTCACCTTGAAAAAGGCCGCGTCGTTATTTTCGCCGGCGGCACCGGCAACCCTTATTTTACCACCGATACCGCCGCCGCGCTCCGCGCCGCCGAAGTGAACGCCGACGTGATCTTCAAAGCCACGCAGGTGGACGGCGTGTACACCGGCGACCCCAAGAAAGACCCGCGGGCGAAGCTCATAAAGGACATCACGTACATGGCCGCGATAAGCAAGGGCCTGAAGTTCATGGACGCCAGCGCGCTGACGCTCTGCATGGAGAACAATATCCCGATACTTGTGTTCGACCTGCACGTGCCCGGCAATATCCGCAAGGCGCTTTCCGGGGAAAAAGTGGGGACCCTGATACATCATGCCTGACAAGATCGAGCTTGCCATCGAGCGGCATATTCAAGCGGCGCAAGCCCTGGCCGCGGATAGTTCCTCGCTTAAAAGAATAGCCGATGCGCTGGCCAAAACCGTCCTCTCCGGCGGGAAGATACTTATCTGCGGCAACGGCGGTTCCGCTGCCGACAGCCAGCATATCGCCGGCGAGTTCGTGGGCCGCTTTAAAAAGGAACGACGCGCCATCGCCTGCGCCGCGCTTTCCACGGATACCTCGATACTGACCTGCATCGGCAACGATTACGGTTTTGACCGCGTCTTCGAGCGCCAGGTGGAGGCCCTCGGCCGCAAGGGCGACGCGCTTATCGCTATTTCCACGTCGGGCTCCAGCGCCAATGTGCTGAAGGCGGCAAAAATGGCCCGGGAGCTTGGCATGCTTACGGTCGGTTTCCTGGGCGGCGGCGGCGGCCCCATCCTGGAATGCTGCGATCTCGCTTTCCTCGCGCCGGAAACGGATACTCCGCGCGTACAGGAAATGCATATCCTTGCCGCGCATATAATCTGCGAGCTGGTGGAGGACGCGGTAGCCGCGGCCTGAGCCCTTCCCTTGCGGGTTTCCGCCCGCCCGGGTAAAATATAATATAATCATAACCGCGGGAGCATAGCCGCCGCAGGCGCAGGAGGTTTTTTTATGGCAGAATCGTCCATGGCTGATATTATCGCCGAATCCGAGATGGAGATGCTGGAAAAGGCGGAAAAATTCAAGCGCGAATTGACTTCCCTGCGTACCGGCAGGGCAAATCCGCAGCTGCTTGACAATGTTTATGTAGAGTATTACGGCGCGCGTGTGCCCCTTAAGCAGATCGCCGCGGTCTCCATTCCGGAGCCGCGCACCCTTGAGGTGCGCCCCTGGGACGCGGGCGCCGTGGACGCCGTGGAGGCGGAACTCAGGAAAATGGATTTCGGTTCCTCCCCCTCGCGCAATGCCGGGGTGATACGCATCAACCTTCCCCCGATGACCGAGGACCAGCGCAAGAAGATGGTGAAAGTGGTAAGCAGCATGGGAGAGGAAGCGCGCGTAAACATGCGCAATGTCCGACGGGAAACGCTTGAGAAGTTCAAAAAAGCGCAGAAGGCGGGTGAAATTACCGAAGACGACCTGGAGCGCTGCGAGGTGACGGTGCAGAAACTTACCGATACCTATGTGAAGGGCGTGGACGATACCGTCGCCTTAAAGGAAAAAGAACTCCTGACCGTCTGATGCCGCAAACGCGCAACGCATATCCGGCCTCCCTGCCCGTCCACGTGGCCGTAATCATGGACGGCAACAGGCGTTGGGCGCGCAAGCGCGGCCTCCCCTCCCTGGCCGGGCATAAGGCCGGCGTCGATTCCGTACACGCCGTAGTGCGCGCGGCCAGCCGCGCCGGCATAAAAGTCCTTTCCATCTACGCTTTTTCCACCGAGAACTGGAAGCGCTCGAAGCTGGAAGTGAAGGCGCTGATGTTCCTGCTCAAAAGGACCATAGTATCGTACGCGGACGAGCTGGAGAAAGAAGGGATACGCCTGGTGCTGAGCGGGCGCATAGACGAGCTCCCCGGCGCGGCGCGAGGGGCGCTGCGCGCCGCCGAGGCGCGCCTGTCCGCCAATAAGGGGATGGTCCTCAATATAGCGCTGAACTATGGCGGCCGGCAGGAAATAGTGGACGCGGCCAACAAGGCGCTGGCGGCCGGTATAACGAAGCTGGACGAAAAGACCTTCGCGTCCCTGCTTTATTCCCCCGGGCTTCCGGACCCGGACCTGCTGATCCGCACTTCGGGGGAATTGCGTATTTCCAATTTTCTTCTCTGGCAGACGGCCTACGCGGAGTTCTACGTGACCGAGACACTGTGGCCGGATTTCCGGGAGGATGAATTCATGAAAGCCCTGCTGTCTTACCGGGAGAGGGAAAGAAGGAAAGGTACCTGATGCTTCTGCCCAGAGTTCTGACCGCGCTGTTCGGTATCCCTATAGTCATCCTGCTGGTGCGTTCCGGCGGGGCCGCCTATGCGGTCTTCATCCTTACGATAATAGCGCTTTCTTTGCGCGAATACGCTACCCTGATGAGGCTGGGGGCCAAGCCCGTGCAGGCCCCGGCGCTCTATCTCTTCGGGCTGCTGCTGCCCGCGGCGCTTTATTTCGACTTTTACTGCGCCGCCCAGGCCGGCGGGGACAACTATGCCGGTTTTTTCCTGGCGCTTACGGTTATAGGCGTGACGACCTTTGAACTGTTCTATGCGAAGAAATATCTTGAACGCATCGGGCTGACGCTGCTCGGGATCTTCATGATCTCGTGGTGCCTGTTCCACCTTATCGCCATACGCGGGCTTAAACCCGACGGGATGGCGCTCACCTTTCTGCTGCTGATAACCGTCTGGGCAATGGACACGGCCGCCTACTTCTTCGGCAAGTCCCTGGGCAGGCGCCAGCTTTCATCCATAAGTCCTAAGAAGACCTGGGAGGGCGCGGTTGCCGGGTTCATAGCGGCGGTGGGCACCGCGGTGTGGCTTGCCAGGCTTTTCAATGCCCCGGTCACACCGGCTTTCGCGGCGGGCGCGGGTGTGCTTATCGGGATCTTCGGCCAGGTTTCCGATATCACGGAATCGATGATCAAAAGGGCGGTGGGGGCAAAAGATTCTTCCAGCCTGCTGCCCGGCCACGGCGGGGTGCTTGACCGCTTCGATTCGTATATTTTCCTGGCCCCCATAATTTACTATTACGCGGTGTTCACCAGGTAGAGCTGCAAATGAAGAACGTCGTAATACTCGGCTCCAGCGGTTCAATAGGCCTGAACGCGGTCCGCGCTATAAAGAAGCTCGGACCGGGCTGGCGCGTGCTCGGCCTGGCCGTGAATTCCAATCTGAAAGAACTGCGCAGGCAGCTGCGCGAACTGCGCCCCGCCCATGCCGCGGTCTTTGATTACGGGGCGTGGAAGGAATTCCGCTCGGAAGTCCCGCGCGGGGTAAAGCTGCTGCCGCCCGGGGTGGAAGGTCTTGCGGTGCTGGCCTCTCTTAAAGAGGCGGACGTGGTGCTCAATTCCGTGTCCGGCGCCGTAGGGCTCACGCCGCTGCTGGCGGCCATACGCGCTTCCAAGCAGATAGCGCTTGCCAACAAGGAGCCTATGGTGATGGCCGGCGCGCTGCTGATGAAAGAGGCCCGGCGCTGGGAGGCCAGTATAATCCCCGTTGATTCCGAGCCTTCGGCCATCTTCCAGTGCCTGGCCGGGCTGAAGCCGGGGCAGTATGATACCGGGGTTTCAAGGGTTTTTCTTACCGCTTCCGGCGGACCTTTCTATGGGAAAAAAGGTTCGCTTTCACGCGTGACCCCGGCCCAGGCGCTGAAACATCCGCGCTGGCGCATGGGACCCAAGATCAGCGTGGATTCAGCCACGCTGATGAACAAAGGGTTGGAGGCTATAGAGATACAGAACCTGTTCTCGCTGCGCGCGGGTAAGATACAGGTGCTGATACATCCGCAGTCCGTGCTGCATTCGGGCGTTGAGTTCACGGACGGCTCGGTGCTGGCGCAGTTGTCGGACCCGGACATGAAACTGCCTATACAGTATGCCCTCACCTGGCCGGAGCGCGCGCGGTCACTGGCCGCGCCGCTGGACCTCATCAAGCTTTCGAGGCTGGATTTTTATGAACCGGATCTCAGGCGTTTCCCGTGCCTGGGGCTTGCGCTGGACTCGGCGCGCCGGGGCGGTATTTTCCCGGCGGCGCTGAACGCCGCCAACGAGGTGGCAGTGGCGCGCTTTCTCGCGGGGGAAATCAGGTTCACGGATATCGCCTTTGTAGTCGAGCGCGTGCTGGCGCGCTGCAGTTCCGGTGTCAGGCTGACCCTGGCCGGCGCGGTGGAGACGGACGGCTGGGCGCGGCAGAAAGCCGCCGAAACGGCGGTAATAAAGAGGTAGAAATGATCACATCTATACTGGCGGTTCTTTTCACTTTCGGGCTTGTCATTTTCCTGCATGAGTTCGGGCACTTTCTCTTTTGCAAGCTCTCGGGTATAAAAGTGGAGGCTTTCTCGTTCGGCTTCGGGAAGGAACTATACGGGAGGACCAGCGGCCCCACCCGCTATTCCATACGCGCCATTCCGCTGGGCGGCTATGTTAAGCCCGCGGGCGAATCGCTTGACGAGGTTTCC
>PEXO01000152.1 GCA_002779045.1 Elusimicrobia bacterium CG08_land_8_20_14_0_20_59_10
TACAGACCACCGGTATGCTCGTTCGTCGCGCCTCGCATCCGCCTCAAATCTGAGCCTCCAAATGCTTCAGTTATTTCGTTACGCTTCCTAAGTAGTATAATGTAAAAATGCTGGAAGTTAGGGACATCAAAAAGACTTACGGCGGCCTTGTCGCCCTGGACGGCGTTTCATTTAAGGTCGATACCGGAGAAACCCTGGGGCTTATCGGCCCGAACGGCGCCGGGAAAACCACCGCGATTTCGATAATAACGGGGCTGCTGAAGCCCGACAGCGGAGAGGTCCTTTTAGGCGGTAGTCCCCTGGGTGGAGACACCGATCCCGCCAAACTGAAAATGGGTCTTGTGCCGCAGGACCTGGCCCTTTACGACGAGCTCTCGGCGATTAACAACCTGATGTTCTTCGGCTCTATTTACGGCTTATCCGGCAAAAAGCTGGACGACGCGATCTCCGGGGTGCTGGGGCTGGTCGGGCTTTCCGACCGCGCCGGGGATGCGGTGCGCAAATACAGCGGCGGCATGAAGCGCCGCCTTAACCTGGCGGCCGCCCTGCTGCACGACCCGCAAATACTCATGCTCGACGAGCCTACGCTGGGCGTGGACCCGCACAGCCGCAGCGCTATCTTCGACGAATTGGGAACCCTCAAGAAGCGCGGCAAGACCATACTTTATGCCACCAATTACATGGAGGAGGCGGAGCGCCTCTGCGACCGGATCGTCATCATTGACCAGGGCAGGATCATCGCCGACGACACGCTGCAGGGCCTGTACCGCCGCCTGCCGGCGGCCAATATCCTGTGCGTGGAACTGGAGAGCGCCGGGGAAGAGGCCTGGGCGGGACAATTGAACGCGCTGCCCGGTGTGGCAAGCGCGGAACTGCACGGCAGCACCATTACGGCCGGCCTGAAAGACCTGGCCGCCGGGATCCCGTCGGTGCTGCGGTGGCTGGGGGAGAACGGGCATCCGTACCGCCATGTTGAGACCGAGCGCGCGGACCTCGAAGCGGTATTCCTCTCCATGACCGGGCGCAGCCTGAGGGACAAATGAGAGCCATACAGCTTTGGGGCCTGGTGCGTAAAGACCTGCAGATATTCATGAGCGACCGGCTGGCCGTGTCGGTGAACTTCATTCTCCCGGTGGTAATAGCCTCCTTCTTCGGCTATGTCCTGGTAGGCAACCTCGGCAAACCCGAAGACGTGCCCGTCCGGTTTGTTGACCGCGACGGCAGCGCCGTTTCGCGCGGGGTGATGGACCGCCTTTCCGGGGATAACGTGTTCAGGGTCACGGCCGGCTCTTTGGAAGAGGCGAGCGCCGCGCTTCTCAAGGGGAAAGCGGTGGCCGCCGTCATCATCCCCGGGGGTTTCGCCGCTTCTGCGGCCAGGGCGTATTATAACGGCGGAGTAAAGCCTGAAATACAAATCATTTACGATCCCTCGCACGGACCCGAGCTTGGCATGGTCCGGGGGGTCCTGCTGCAGTACGTAATGGAAACCCTCGGCGCGGAAGCGGTGGATCCCGCGACCGGGCGGAGCATGCCTGCCCTGCCGTTCGATATCACTGCCCGTGAAGTGACCCGGGACGGAGCTGCCGGCTTCCGGGACGCCGTTGGCCAGAACTCCGGCGGCGGCTCCGGGGGCGAGGGCAGGGGCGGGCCGTTCTATAACGGTTACGCGCATGTCTTTTCGGGCATGGGCGTGCAGTTCATGCTCTTTATGTCGCTGGAGACCGGCATCCTGCTGCTTATCCAGCGCCGGCGCGGGATATGGAACCGGCTGCGCTCGGCTCCCTTATCGCGCTATATGATCCTCGGCGGCGGGGCGCTGAGCGGTGCTTTCGTCTCGCTGCTGGTCCTCCTTTTCTGTTTCGCCTTCGGCTGGGCGGTCTTTGATATCCGCATCGAAGGCAGTTTCGCCGGTTTTATCGGGATCTGCGCCGCGTGCTCGCTGATGGCGGCGTCGTTCGGGCTGCTGGTGGCCGCTTTCGGCAGGACACCCGAAGCGACCCGGCCCCTGGCCATTTTCATCACGCTGCTGCTGGTGATGCTGGGCGGCGGCTGGCTGCCGATGTATTTTTTCCCGGCCTGGCTGCAGAAAGCGACGCTGCTGCTTCCCACGCGCTGGGCCATCGACGGGCTTGAGGCTATGACCTGGAGGGGGCACGGTTTCGGCGCGGCGCTGGGCCCGGTCTCCGCGCTCCTCGCTTCGGCGGTGATCTTCGCTTTTATCGCGGTCCTGCGGTTCCGCTGGGAAGTTGATTGACGGCCTGCCTTACCAGGCCGCGCCGGGAGTCCGGGACGGAGACCCCCCGCCGGGTATGAGAAAGATACTGCTATGCTGCGTCGCCGCCGGGCTGGTCCTGCGCCTGGCCGCGGCGTTCTACTATTGCCCGGTGGAGATCTTTGGCGGCGGGGATGATTTCGTCTACCACGAAGCCGCCAAAAGCATCAGGACCGGCAGGGGTTTTACGTTCCAGAACAAGCCCGTCTCGGAGCGCGGGCCGCTGTACCCGCTCTTCCTCGCCGCCGCGGGCGGCCCGGAAACAAGTGCCTGCCGGCTGCGATTCGCCCAGGCCGCAGTCAGCGCCGCGGTCGTGGGGCTGGCCTGGGTGATAGGGAACCTCGCCTTCGGCTCCCCCGCCGGCCTGTGGGCCGCGGCGCTATTGTCGCTCAACTCCGAGCAGATATTGCTTCCGACCTCTCTTTACACGGAGTGCTTCTATTCGTTCCTGCTGCTGCTGACAGCTCTTTCATTCCTGCGCTGGATGAAAGAACCGGGTTCCATACTGCTCCCGGCCGTTTCCGGCGCCGTGCTGGCGCTGACCGTGCTGTGCCGCTCGTTCATCCTGCCTTTCGGAGCCGTTATGCTGGCCATAGCCGCGTACGGGATACGCGACAGGCGCCTGCTGCTGCGGCAGGTGCCCGTGTTCCTCCTGGCGGCCGGGCTGGTGCTTGCGGCGTGGCAGGTCAGGAATTATTCCGTGTTCGGCCGTATCCTGCCTACGGAGGCCGGCCTGATGGGCCCGGTCCTGTATTACGCTTCCCTGGGCAGGATAAACGCCCCGGAAGACGAGGATTCCGAGGAGCCTTTCAAGACGGTAGCAGCCACGCTGCCGCCGCTGGAATGGGACAGGGTTATGGGCGGCTACGCTTTGGACAACATAGCGGCCCGCCCGCTGCGCTACCTTGCTTCATCCCTGGAAAGGGGCTGGCATTTATGGAGCGAAACCTATACCGCTTACCTGCTTTATTATCACCCGGCCCTGAGGGATTTCGCGCTAAGAAGGTGGCGGGAGATCAGGTTCGCCGGGGATATCTGTTTTGCCGGGCTGGTGGTGCTGGCGGCGCTGGGGTTCTGGCATAAACGCCGCGAGCCGGCCGCGCAGTTCCTGGCGGCGCTGGCCCTGTATTTCAATTTGTACGCGTTCTTCGCGGTCTTCGTCCGGTTCGGGGCGCCGGCGCCGCCTCTTATCAGTATTCTTGCCGGCGCAGGGATCTGCGCCGCCGGAGCTTTGTTTCCGGGCCTTCGACGGGCCGGGAACAGCACCGGGGCGCCGTCGGGCAAGGTCTTTCCAGAAGCGCCCCGTAAATCTATATAATACCGGATATACCCGGAGTGACCTCAAAATACCATGTCAGGAACCAGAAATAATATCCCGCGCAAAGTTGTTAGGCTGGCGGCGGTGGTGAATAAGTTGCGGCATTATCTGGAGATCAAAGGCAATGTCCCGCGCGAAGTCGTTAGGCTGGGTCTCAAGTGTAATGCCAAGTGTCTTTTTTGCAATATCCCTCCTGATAACAACGAGGTAAACTCGGAGTTCGGGGCGGCCTTGTGCGCCGTTTCACGTATAGCCGCGGCGGGCGGAGACTATGTTTCCGTCAGCGGCGGAGAGCCTACGCTTTATCCGGAACTTATCAGGCTGCTGGCTTATGCGCGCCGGAAGGGCGTCAAGGTGGAGCTGCAGACCAACGGCATCGCCCTGGCGCGGCGCGGGGCAGTAGAGGAACTGGCGCGGGCCGGGCTCTCCTACGCTTTTGTTTCGCTTCACAGCCATATCCCCGCGATCCACGATTTTCTCACCGGGGTGCGCGGTTCGCACGCGGCTTGCGTGAAAGCCATACGGAACTTTATCGCCTGCGGAGTTCATACCACTTTAAATCCCGTGCTCACTACCGCGAATTACCATGGGGTGGCCGATTATGTCCGTTTCGCCGGCCGCCGGTTGGGGGTCAGGTCCATTTCTCTGTCGGTGGTTCAGCCCAGGGGGCTGGCGCTTAAGAACCAGGCGCTGGTTCCGGATTATCGTGTGCTTAATATCCCGGTCAGGTCAGCCATTAAAGCCGCGCGCGACGAAGGCGTTCATATCGTAAATCCCGTATGCGGCCTGCCGCTTTGCGCCGGCGGCTGGTATAGGTATCCCGAGCGGTGCGTGGAGTATTCGCTCGGAGAGCTCGGGCTGCCGTTCACCTGCCCGAAGGTGAAGGCGCCGGCCTGCCGGAAATGCGCGGCCTCCGCTTATTGCGCCGGGGTATGGGCCGAATACCCGCGCCTCCGCGGTTTCGGCGCGCTGAAGCCGCTGACAAAAAAGGCTTTCCCGGTACGGGCCGCGCCTGCGCGCCCGCAGCCGCATAAGAGCTGGAAACGGGGGGTGGGTTTATGAGCAAAGCGTCTGCGCCGTGGTTTTACAGAAAAGGCGTTTTTACCATCTCGCTGCCCTGCGGCTGCAATATAGACTGTGTTTTTTGCCTGAGGAACAAGAACCCCGCGGGCAAAGACCGCCTGAACGGACGCTCCCGGATCGATTTCCACAAGCTCGATCTTATCCTGGGCTGCCTGAAGGCTAAGGGGCTGGAAACGGTCAATATCGGGGGAGACGAGCCTACCCTGGCGCCCCGGAAAATACTGGAGCGGGTGGCCGGGCTGTGCAGGGCGCGCGGCTTTAAAAAAATAGAGCTGGCCACCAACGGTATCAGGCTGCACGATGCCGTGTACGCGGGATGGCTGAGAAAGATAGGAATAAACGGTTTCTTGCTGCCCATCTACGGGCCGCGCCCGGAGATACATGACGGGGTAACCCAGAAAAAGGGGAGCTTCAGGCTGCTGATGAAGGCCATCTCCAATTTGAGGCGCTTTAAAGATGTGGAATTCACGCTGCATACCGTGGTCATAAAGCAGAACCAGAAGCACCTTCCCGGGCTGGAAAAGCTGGTGAGAAAGGAAAGGTTCCGCTTTGTGGTGGAGAAGTTGAGGAAAAGAGACAACGACGATCACATAGACTACGAGCGCCTGAAGCCGGAAAATTCCAGGGCTCCCGGAGTAAAGTCCAAGGAGAAAAAAAGAAAATCTCTGGTCCTGCGGTATAACCTGCAGACAGGGACGTTCGGGTAGGGGCCTTGCCGCGGGGCGCCCGGAATATTTCGGCTCGCCGGCTGCCGGACTTACAGGACGCGCTTGTCCCCGGCCGCGCGCAGCGCTTCTATCACTTTCGCGGGATTCTTTTTTGTGCAGGCGGTTATCATGGCCGCGATGATGAAGGGCTTGTAGCCGGCTTCCTTGTAGGTGCCGATGCGGTACTTTTCGAACACCTTGGCTGATACTTCGCCCTGCTTACAGGAGACGCCGGTGATGTCGGCGGGCAGGCAGTGCAGGTACAGGCCCTCGCCGTTCCTGGTGAGCTTCATTTTTGCTTCATCGCATTCCCAGTCCGTGTGTCTGGCATTTTGCGCCAGGCATTCCTTCTCCAGGTCCTTCAGGGCCGCGTGGTCCGACTTCTCCAGCAGCTGCGTGCGGCGCTCCATCACCTTATAGGGGGCCCAGCTCTTGGGGTAGACGATATCGGCGTCCTTGAAGGCGCTCTCCATGCTGTTGGAGACCTTGAAGGAGCCGCCGGACTTTTTGGCATTGCCCTCGGCCACTTTTATGGTTTCGGGGAGCAGGTCATAGCCTTCCGGATGGGCCAGTTCGACGTTCATGCCGTACCTGGTCATCAGGCAGATGACCCCCTGGGGGACTGACAGCGGTTTGCCGTAGCTGGGGGAATAAGCCCAGGTCATGGCTATCTTCTTGCCCTTAAGGCCTTCGAACCCGCCGAAATGGTTCTTTATGAACAGCAGGTCCGACATGGACTGGGTGGGATGGTCCAGATCGCACTGGAGGTTGATCACGGCGGGGCGCTGGTTCAGCACGCCGTTCTTGAAGCCGTCGTCCAGGGCTTCGGCCACTTCCTTCATGTAGGTATGGCCCTTGCCTATGAACATGTCGTCGCGGATGCCGACGGCTTCGGTAAGGAAGGAGATCATGTTGGCGGTTTCGCGCACGGTCTCGCCGTGGGCTATCTGCGATTTGCCCTCGTCGAGGTCCTGTACGGCCAGGCCCAGCAGGTTGCAGGCACTGGCGAAGGAGAAGCGGGTGCGGGTGGAATTGTCCCGGAAGTTAGAGACCGCAAGCC
>PEXO01000108.1 GCA_002779045.1 Elusimicrobia bacterium CG08_land_8_20_14_0_20_59_10
TCTTGGCGGACAGGTCCACGGTGGACGCAAAATCCTTCAGCCACTGGCCATAAGGCGAGGCGGCGGAATACATCTGCAGGTTGGCGGTCCGCACATTGGGGTACCGGTCCAGGAAACCGTCATTATTATCGTCGATGAAGGAAAGTGTGACCGCAGCCGTTTTCCCGCCCGCAAGCTGAGTCTGCCCGTTGACAAGGGATATCTTCGCCGCCACCCCGCAGCCCTGCGCGCCGGCCGGGGCCGCCGGGACGTCGGACGGGTTATTGGACACCGCCACCGTGTCCGTCGAATCGGCTATCGCGCCGGCCGGTATCACAACGCTCATCAACTGGTCGGAGGAATCGTCAGCGGCGCGCACGGTATTGGAAACGGCGCCGTAGATCTTCTGTTCCTTCTGTATGGAACCGCCGGAAAGGTTCTCGTTTATGTCCGGGTCCGAAGAACCCACCAGGACGCTGATATACGGCGGTTGCGCGTCGGATTGCGAGGCTTGGTTCACAGCCACCGCCCGCAGATCGTAGGCGTCGGCGTTGAAACCGGAAAAAACGTCCCAGTGCACCAGGTACGGGGAGGCCGTATCCGGGTTGGGATGCTCCCCGCCCGCCGCTATGACAGGCGACCAGGCGGCGTCGGAGGAGGCTTTATACTCGAAACCCACCTCTTTTACCTGGCTCACCTCCCCGTTAATCAGTTCCGCTACCAGGGTCACCCGGTTGCCGAATATCTTTTTGCCCGCCGGAGGAACTTTCAGCGCGGCACGCACTCCGGGGAGAGTGTTGCCGGCGGTGGCCGCCGCCACCACGGTTTCGTTCTTCTCCTCATTGCCGCAGAAAACCGCACGCAGGCCGAATTTGTACGGAATGGACGAGAGCCCGGTCTTCGTATAACTGGTCTCCGTGGAGGTCAGCACCTTTATAGGCGTGCCATAATCTATGTTGCCGCTGCCATTGTCGTAATAAAGGTTATAGAAGGAGATCGTGCCGGACGGGGACGGCTCCCAGGTAAGCAGGATGCTGTTGCCGGCCAGCGCTTCGGCGCTCAGGCTTCCGGGCGGAAGCGGGGCCTGGCCCGTGGTAAAAAGAGTCAGCGTGGAAGAAAAAATGGTGGCCACGCTGGAACCGTTCGTATTGCGTATGCGGAAATAATAGCTGGTGCAGGCTTCAAGGCCGGAGTCGGTAAAGTCGGTATAGGGACCGCGCATCACATTACCGTAATTAAAATTATCGGTGGAGCGCTCCACCTCGGCCTCGGTGCCGGACGGGTTGCCGTTCAGGGTCCAGCTTATGGCCGCGCTGGTGATATAAACACCGTCCACCGCTTCAGCCGCCGGCGGCATGGCATAGGTATATTTGGGGCTGTCCGGGGGAGACTTGGGGCTGAGACCGGCTGCGTTCAGCGCCGCCACCAGCACGCTGGAAACCGCATTGGGAGTAAGCCCCGTCTGCAAGAAGGATGCGGTATCGGTGCTGAAGATGAGGGTCTCCGGCTCGGTGGACGGGTATATATAGTAAGCCGAAGCCGTGGGCACGGGCCCCCACAGCCAGCTTATGGAGCCGGTGCCGAGTGTGACGCCGTAAAGGCCAGCCGGCCCGCCGGACAGGGTAGGCGCCAGGATAACCGCCGGCTCGGTCGGCATGCCCCCGTCGTTAACCGCACGCACCCAGAAATAATAGGAGGCGGCCTCGGCCAGGCCGGAAATGGTGGCGCTGGTCAGCTCCGTAGTAGTGGCGGCCGTAGAGTTCTCTCCGGTCCAATAATCTATCCGGTACTCCGTTTCCGCCGAATTGGTATTAGCCTCCCACTGCAGCGTTATGGAACCGGTGGTGGCCGCGTCGGGGCCGGTAGAAAGCGCCACGGGCTGGGCCGCCAGGGTATAAGTGCTGACCCCCGCCGACTGCGCGCTCGCGCCCGCAAGGTTTACGGCGGAGACCACCACCCCGTTGAGCGTATTGGTGGAAAGCCCCGTCGCCAGATAGTACGGGGAAGCCGACTCGGCTATAAGAGTGCCGGTCTCGGTAGCCAGGTAGATCTTGTACACGGAGACCGTGGCAACGGGGTCCCAGTTCCACCTGATGGAGCCGGCCCCCAGCGCCGTTGCGGACAGCCCCGCGGGTGCGCCGGGCATGGTAGGGAAGAATAGTTCGGCCGGCGCGGACAACTGGCCCGCGTCGTTGCGTGCGCGGACCTGGAAATACCAGGAGGTCGACTCCGACAGGCCCGAGACGGTGCTGCTGGTCAGCGTCGTAGACACGGTGGTAGTGGCGCCGCCGGCGGTCCAGTAATCAACGTTGAAATAGGTGCCGGAAGGGTTGGTATTGGAGCTCCACTGCACCGTAATGGACGCGCCGGTGGCGGCGTCGGGCCCGGTGGAAAGCGCCACAGGGACCGCCGCCAGCGTATAAGCGGTCGCCGGTCCGGAAAGTTCCCCCTCCCCTGCCGGGTTCACAGCCGATATCATCACCCCGTTAAGCGTGTTGGTGGAAAGGCCGGTTCCTGAAAAAGACTCGGAATCAGAAGTGCCGACGAGCGCGGGCGCGGTGGTGGGAGCGTAGATATTGTAGCTTACCGCGCTTACCACCGGCGTCCAGGTCCACAGTATCGCGGTGGCGCCCGTTCCGGTCCCGGAAGGTATCGGCGCGGCGTCCGGCAGGGTATAGCCCGCGGCCGGGGTCCCGGTATAAGCGGTCAGCACGTAGATGTCGTTATAAGCGGCCGCATCGTAATAATAGGAAGTGCCGGCCGTAAGCCCGGTTACCGTGACGAACGTGGAACCCAGCACGGTATAGGTGGTAACGGACGCAGTAAAGCCGGGAGAGGTGGAATACCTGAGCCTGTACGTGGTGCCGGGGTCGGGATTGCCTCCGGCGTCCCACTCTACGCTTTGCGTAGTGGAGGAGCGGGCTGTTATCGAAGGCGCGCCGGGAGTAACCGCCAGGGTATAACCGGCCGCGGGGGAAGCGGTAAAAGCGCTCATTGCCAGATCGACGCTTCTTGCCGCCACGTCGTAATAATAAGAGGTGTTAGGCTCAAGCCCCGCGACGGTGGTAAAGGTGGAGTAAACTAGCGTTGTTGTGGTGACCGAGGGCGTGAATTCCGCGGAAGTGGAGTACTCCACCAGGTAAGCGGTGACCACAAGCGGGTTCCCGTTCGTGTTCCAGGCCAGGGTCTGCGAATAGGAACCCGGCTCCGTAAGGTACGGGATGTCGGGAACAGCCGCCAGGGTATAGCTGGAAACCGGCAGGCCGGTATAGGCGCTTTGGCGCCCCGCGTTGTTTATGGCCGACACGTCGTAATAGTACGAGGTATTGGAGATCAGCCCGGTTATGGTGGTGAACGTGGAGGAAACCGTTTTAGTCAGGGTAACCGAGGGAGTAAAGTCCGGGGACGTGGAATACTCTACGATATAACCGGTTCCCCCCAGGGGATTTCCGTTCTCCGACCAGAGCAGGTTATGAGTGGAGGCGGTCCGGGCTGTGACTACGGGAGCTCCTGGAACGGCGGCCAGGGTATACGTGCTTACGGGAACAGACAGCAATCCCTCTCCGGCCGGGTTGACCTCTGAAACGGCCACACCGCTGTAGGTATTGCTGGAAATACCCGTATGCACATAGACGGGGTCCGTCACATATGCAAGGAACACCGGAATCAGGTCCGCGGTATACACATTGTAGCCTACCGCGCTTCCCGTTCCCTCCCAGCTCCAGGAAACGGAGGAAACTCCCAGCACATCTGGCGCCGGCGCGGACGGGGCAGGCGGCAGCGTATTGCCCGAAGCCGGAGAGCCGGTAAAAGCCGTCTGCACCGAAAGCTTGTTCACTCCGGAAACATCGTAATAGTAAAGAACTCCGGGGCTGAGCCCCGTCACCACTGTCGACGTGGAATCAGCCACCATCTTGGTGAGGACCGCCGAGGAAAAATCGGAATGGGTGGAATAGCGCAGCAGGTAATTCATATTGATAAGCGGGTTCCCGTTGGGGTCCCACGTTATGCGCTGCGTTGTAAAGTCCGGTTCGCTTATCGACGGCGCACCGGGCACCGAGGCCAGGGTACAGGATTCTTCTATCGGCGATGGCGGCCCTTCCCCGGAGAGGTTTACCACGGAAATCAGCAGTCCGCTGAAAGTATTGGTGGAAAGGCCCGACTGGATAAATGCCAGGCCGGGGAGTTCGGCAATAGGCGTATCGGGGTCCGCCTGTTCATAGAGCTTATAGCCCAGGGCGCTGGTGGAAGCCGACCAGGTCCACGAGATGGAGGATACCCCCAACACCATGTCCTGAATAATTTCCGGCGGAGCCGCCATTGTATATCCGCTTGCGAACAGACCTGCAAAGCCGCTTAAGCCCCCGGACCAGTTGATGGCCGCCACCCTGTAGTAATAAGAAGTGCCCGGAACGAGCCCCGAAACCGTGGTAAAAGTAGAGGCGGCCACGACAGCTGTGCTGACCGACGGCGTAAAATCACCTGAAGTGGAATATTCCACGCGGTAATCCGTGCCGGTGAGGGGATTGCCGCCGGAGTCCCATTCCACGTGATGCGTATTGGTCGTCCGGACGGTGATGGACGGGGTTCCCGGTATGGCCGCCAGGGTATAGCCGGCAACGGGCTGGCCAGTGAACTCGCTCTGTATTCCTATTTTATTGATGGCCGCCGCGTCGAAGTAGTAAGAGGTGTTAGGCGTCAGGTTGGAGATAGTGGTATAGGTGGAAGGCACCACCGCGGCGGTGGTCACTTCCGCTTCGAAACCCGGGGAAGTGGAGTACCTCACGCGGTAATTCGTCTCCGTGACGGGATTATTGTTATCCACCCAGTAAACGGACTGGGAAACATCGGCATAGCCGTAGATGACCAGCGGACCGGGTACGGCCGCCATGGTATAGGAACTGACGGCCATTCCGGTATAGGCCGTCTGTATCCCGGCCTGGTTGATGGCCGCCACATCGTAATAGTAAGAAGTGTTGGGGATCAGGGGCTCCGCCGTTGCCGTGTTGGTATTTACCATAGTGGTTACGGCCGCGTCAAAATTGGAGGAAGTGGAATACCTCAGCACATAGCCGGTTCCGGAAGAATTTCCCTGGTCATCCCAGTAAAGCAGCTGGGAGGCAGCTTCGGAAACGGTGATAGCCGGCGCTCCGGGCACCGCGGCATAGGTAAAGGTAGTAAGCGCCAGGGACATCTCGCCTGCGCCCGCCAGGTTTACCGGCGCCACATGTATCCCGTATAAAGAATTGGTGGACAGGCCTGTTTCAAGGAACATGTTCGAATAAGAAAAAGCCATCGGGGAACCCGGAGAGCTGGAGGGATAGATATTATAGCCCAGCGCGGTGGGCGCCGCGGTCCAGCTCCAGCGTATGGAAACAGGACCCTGCGGCTCCGCGTTCAGCACGGCGGGGGCCAGGGCGAGGGTGGGCATAAGGAACGGCCCGGCGGCGGGGCTATAAAACCCGGCTTCGTTCCTGGCGCGCGCCGTAAAGTAATAGGACGTGGAGCCGGTCAGTTCCTCGACAGTGGCTGTGGTAAGGGTTGTCTCGAACGTAGAAGTGGAACCGCCGTCCGGCCAGTAAGCCAGGCTGTATACCGTTCCGGCCGGATTGCCGTTGGTGTCCCAATTAATATCCAGCACAATATATGCCGGGGCGGCGGGCCCCGTGGACAGGTCCACCGGCACGGCCGCAAAGGTATAGGTGCTTACAGCCGAGGACTTGGCGCTTTCCCCGTCCGGGTCCACTGCGGAAACCAGTATACCGAAGGAAGCATTGGGAGTCAGACCGGTCTCGATAAAATCAGCCGAAAGCGAAGTGCCGATAACGCTGGAGGGAGCGCTGGCCGCGTATATCTTGTAGCTCTCCGCGCCGGTAGCGGCCGCCCAGGTCCAGGAAATGGACGAGAAACCCAGCACCTCCGGCACAGGGTTACCGGGAGCGGACGGCAGGGTATAGCCCGCAACGGGAGAACCGGTATACCCGGAGCTGATGCCGCTTTGATTTATAGCCGCCACGTCGTAATAATACGAGGTGCCGGGAACCAGCCCGGTCACCGTCTTATTCAAGGCGGAGACAAGGGTTGTTGTGGTGACCGACGGCGTAAAAGCGGCGGAAGTGGAATATTTAAGCAGGTAATCCGTACCAGGTTCCGGGTTCCCCCCATTGCCCCAGGCCACGTCCTGTGAAGTTGCGGTGCGGCCGGTTATGGAAGGGTTGCCGGGCAGGGCCGCAAAGGTACAGGAGCTTGCGGAATGCCCGGTAAAATCGGTCCGCACTCCGGCATCGTTCAGCGCGCCATTGGCATCCCGGTGAACCTGTTCACTGGAGTCTTCACTTTGGCTCGCACCGTCGGCTGGATTGCACAACTGAACGAGATGATCAGCGACCCTGAATACAAAATCGGCCGTCCACGTCAACTGTTTTCTGGTTCTGTGACACGCAGTGTCACACCCGTCGGCCAGCGCTAAGGTCTCGTAAAGTAATAAGTTGGACATTTTGACTGCCAGATTTGGGATGCAGTGCTAGACGCAAAACGCGCTGTTTAGCTCTGCTAAACAAGCGATTTGCAACGACGCAATGCGCCTAAGATG
>PEXO01000336.1:0-712 GCA_002779045.1 Elusimicrobia bacterium CG08_land_8_20_14_0_20_59_10
AGGGAAGTCTGACCGTCTGTACTCCTCACGCAATTCGTCTTTATCGCTCGTTTTAACCTTCTTCATATATCTTTCGCTCTCCTCTGCTCGCAACGCGAGCACTTATTATTCGAATAGTTTCTCCGTCCTCCGTATGAGCCACCACTAACAACCTACCTCGTTCCGAGACACCGAAGGTTACGTACCTATCCTCACTAATTGAATGGTCTGGATCTGCGCCAGTGGCGGCCATCGGATCTCTCAATGCTGTTGCGGCTTCCTCAAAAGAGACCTCGTGCTTACGTAAATTTAAGTGGGCCTTCTTCGTATCCCATTCGAATTTCATGTTTTCAATTATATCATTCTCTACTCTTGATTACACGCATAACGGGGCGAGCTGAGCGCGTGCCGCCTAAGACGGCGGCCCTGTTGCCGTTCTTAGGCAGCCGCGGCGGCGCGTTAGCGCCGACATCGGCTGGAGCGCCATGTTGGGCGTCATGCCACCTTGGTGAAGTGCATGAACTGCATTTGGTTCTGATCGATGAGACCAAAAAATTCACCGCACTTTGGGATATCCATGACCTTTTCAGCCGCGGCCTTCGCCGACGGAAGATCCTTCCAGTGAACAACATCGATGTACCGGCCATTCTCTGAGATGCCAAATTCGCGGCTGATGAAGCCCGGCATTTTTCCGAGAATGGGCGTGACAGCCAAGGCAGCGGTTCGCAGTTGT
>PEXO01000336.1:754-1363 GCA_002779045.1 Elusimicrobia bacterium CG08_land_8_20_14_0_20_59_10
TTGGGCGCCAGGTCGGTGTCGGTGTTCTTGGCCGTCTTATCCTTGTAGAACTTGTCGATAAAATCGGCGGACTTCTCTATGGTGACCAGGCCGGGGTAGATCTCGTCCACCTTAACCTTGCCGGCTTCGTAATCCTCGGAGGTAATGCCGACAGCTTCTGCCTTCAGGCGGAGGTTGATGTCCTTGGTGACCAGGATGGCGTTGTGTTTTTTCTTATTGAACCAGAGGGCGCTGTTCAGGATGCGGTTATCCATCTTCTCGAGCAGGAATTCTTTGGGCAGGACCTGCTCATGGTCGAGATCCACTATGAGCGTGCCGCCGTTCTCCATTTTTACGCCGGCGTTAAGCTTGCCGGACTTGCGGAATTCATCCAGCTTCCTGGAGACTATCCTGGCGGCTTTGCCGCGCTCGTCCGCCACGGATTTAAAGGTATCCAGCTCTTCTATGACCGAGATCGGGATGACGACGGAATTGTCCTCGAACTTGGTAAAGGATATCGGATCGTGGATGAGAACGTTGGTGTCAAGGATGTAAAATTTTTTCATTTCCAGTCTCCTTCAATGTTCGACACTGTTCGCGTCATTGTGTCTGGCCTATGGCCGCGCCGTT
>PEXO01000336.1:1415-6496 GCA_002779045.1 Elusimicrobia bacterium CG08_land_8_20_14_0_20_59_10
GCTATGCTCCTTGAGACGGCCCATGGGTGGCGTCCGCCTGAGGCGGACGGCAAAGCCCCCCCGTTCCGCAGGATCGCGTCTTTTCAGAACGCACCGCTTTCGCACTTTCGGACCCAAGGCAGGTTTATTCTAGCATAAATCCGCGGACGCCAAGAAATTTACAAATCCTCGTCCAAAAATAGTAATATCGTATAAATATACGGATATGTGACCTGATGAAAAAAATCTCCTTGAACCTGCTTCTCAGCTGTTGTCTGACCGTTTTAGCGCAAGGACAGACCGCCGCCCCGCAAAACGCCGCGGCGCCGGCCCCCGTGGGGGAAACCGCTGCTGCGGTGTCCACCCGTGGCTCAATTCCCGGGAAAGGGGGCCGCGAAATGGCTCCCGCGCCCGCGGAACCCCTCAACCTCCCCGTTCCCGGTCGTACCGCACCCGTTCCAGCCGGGGCCGGCGCCGTTCCTGTTTCCACCGACGCTGCGGCCGTTCCCGTTTCCACCGTGGCAGTTGCCGCCTCCGCTCCCACTAAGGCTGCTGTCGTTCCTGTTTCCACCGAGGTCGCGAAAATGCCCGGCCTCAGCGACACCCCCGCCGGCATCGCGCCGGAGGAAGGCGTCGGGAAAGGCCCGTGGGAAGTGGGCGCCGTGGCGGTAAAGGGCAACATCAACGTTAAGTCAAAGGTCATCGCCAAGACGGGGCACGCCAAGAAAGGCAAGCTTTATTACCAGGATTTCGTGAATTCCGACATCGAGGGCGTGCTGGGCCTCGGCAGCATGGAGAAAGTCTCCATAGACATCGAAGAAATTAAGGATAAGCCCGTGGCGGAGAAATTCCGCGATATCACAAGTTCCTCCAACGCCGCGACCGTCACCTACGTAGTTTCCGAGAAATTCATGATCAAAGAGGTGAAGATCTCCGGCTACAAAGAGCTCTCCAGGGGCACGGTCAAGGACGAGATGTCGCTCAAGGAAAAGGACTTTTTCGACGAACTTAAGATCCGCGAGGACCTCATAAAGATCACCGAGAAATATCACGAGAAAGGCTATATCGAGGCCAGGACCGACTACGAAGTCCGCTACGACAGCGCCGCGCACACGGCCTGCCTCACCGTCAGTGTAGTGGAAGGCAAAAAAGCCAAGATCGCGGGAATGACCCTGGAGGGCGTGAAGGGCTTTAAGGTCAAAAAGCTGGTCAAAAAAATGAAGAACCGGCCTAAAAAGATCTACGCGCCGCAGGAACTGGAGAACGATCTCAAGGAACTGGAGACCTTCTACAGGAATAACGGCTACAGCGACTTTAAGATAGAAAGCTCCTCGGTCACCTTCAACGAGGACAAGAGCAGGGTTTTCGTGAACGTGGTCCTCACCGAGGGCCCGCAGCGGCGTTTCGGCGCCACCGCGTTCGCCGGCAACACCGTCTACACTTCCAAGGATCTGCTGGCGCTGGTGGAATACCGGCGCGGCAAGCTCTACAACCAGGAGAAATTCGACGACACCATCCGGGCGCTGCAGGATAAATACGCCGACAAGGGCTACCTGAAAGCCCTGCTCCTGCCCGACAAGGTCTTCAACGACGCCACCGGCCAACTGGATATAAATTTCGGCGTCACGGAAAACAACCCGATCTACGTGGGAAACATCGACATCTCCGGCAACAAGGCGACCAAGACCTACGTGCTCCGGCGCGAGATAGCGCAGAAAGAAGGGGAAGTTTTCAGCTCCGGCAAGATCCGCCGCAGCCAGGAAAAACTGTTCAACCTCGGCTTTCTGGATGACGTGGGCATAGCCATCAATCCGACCCAGGACCCGGACAAGGTGGACCTGGTCTTCGATATAGCGGAAGGTAAGCCCGGCATGCTCACCGCCGGCGCCGGCATCTCCTCGCGGGACGGCCTGGTGGGGACCCTTTCGCTACAGCACCTCAACCTTTTCGGCCGGGCCTACAGGACCTCGCTGTCCTGGAACTTCGGGAAAAGGGTGCAGGATTACTACGTGAGCTGGTCCACGCCCTGGATCGGGACCCACCCCACGACGCTGGGCCTTGACATCTTCAGCACCCGGCGCTACAAACCTTACCGCGATTCCATTTCCGCCTATACCGAGCAGCGCACCGGCGGCAAGGTGACCGTCGGGCCGCGTTTTGAGGACGACAAGTACCATCTCACCATGTCCTACACCCGCGAAAGAGTGCGGATCTCCGGGGTGGACGCCTTGTATCTCGGCGAGCTGTCGCCCGGCACCAGCGTTACCTCCTCGCTCTACACGGAGATCGCGCGCGACACCCGCGATAATGTCTGGGACCCCGTACGCGGCTCCAGGTCCTCCATAGGCGTAGATCTGACCGGCGGCCCGCTGCTGGGCGACGTCAACTACTACAAGCCCACGCTCTCCCACAGCTACAACCTGAAGCTTTTCTCCATAGAGGACTACCCGTTCGTACTGGCGGTCTCCAACAAGTTCGGCTACGGCGCGGGCTTCGGCAGGACGCGCAAGCTCCCGGTCTACGAAAGGTTCTTCCTCGGCGGGGCGGACACCATCCGCGGCTACAACAACAACGGGCAGATCGGCCCTCTGGACGGCGGCAACGTCTACGACATCCTTAACATCGAGTTCCATTTTCCCCTGGCCCGCGAAAAAAAGCGCACCATTGTGCAATGGGGCTTTTTCATGGACATCGGCAACTCCTGGAAACATTTCGACAACGTCAGCCTGCGGTCGGGCACCGGCGTGAACGACCTCAAGATGGGCGCGGGCTTCGGGATCCGGTTCACCACCCCGGCTTTCCCGATCCGGCTGGATTGGGGCTACGGCTTCAACCACAAACCCGGCGAGCAGCTGTCCGACATCTATTTTACGCTGGGGAATCTGTTTTAGCGATAGCAACAGAAGGCAAAGGAATGCAAAAGAAGGCAACAGAAAGTAAGAGAGTTGAACAAAAATATTTCTCCTTCTTACCTTCAGTGGCTTTCCGTGGCTTTCTGTAACTTTCAGTTGCTATCGATAATCCGGTAGAGGGTTCGACATGAAAAAACTGACGCTTTTTTTATCCGCTCTGGCGCTTTTTGCGGCATTACGCGCTTCCGCGCTGGAACTTTCGCTGGAAGAGAACAGGGGCGAGTCCGGCACGGTCGGTTACGTCGACATTGACCGGGTATTCAAGGAATATTCCGGCACCCTCAACGCCCGCGAAGAATTCCTCGGGGAAATAAAGAAAAAAGAGGAGTCGGTCAACCAGCGCAAGCATGATATTTACGCGCTCAAGGCCGATATCGCCAGGCTCAGGCAGGAGCGGGAATTCGCTCTGACACTGCCCTCGCTCCTAGCCACACAGGAACAGCTGAGCCTTGAAAAACTCCAGGCCGCCGCGGCTTCAGCGCGACAATCCTCCGCCGCTCAAGTTTCAACTTCCACCCAAGTCCAGGTCCCGACTTCGACTTCGGCCCCGGTATTGGACGCGGCCCCGGCGCCAGCCCCCGCCTCCACTTCGACTTTGGTCCAGGTATCGACCGCGGCGCCGGGCTTTGCCACAGTACCGGCCGTGGTCCCGGCTTCGACAGCGGCTTTAACGACAGCGGTTTCAACTACGGCTGCCGCCGCGGCTCTGCCCATGCTCCCCGCCGGCCTGCCCGGGCTTGGGATAGACATGCCGGGAATAGCCAGGGTTCCTGTAAGTTATTTTAAATTTTCAGTCTCCACTGCGATACCGGAAATAGACTCCGCCATAACCGTCAAGGAAACCGACCTCAGGAAGAAAGAAGAAGCCCTTAAGATCCACCAGCGCCAGGTGGAAAAAGAGCTGCTTGAATATGAAAGCCACAGGAGCGAGATCCTCCTGGGCCGCATCTATATCGCCCTGAAAGAGCTGGCGGCAAAAGAAGAGGTCAGCGTCATCGTGGACAAGCGCAATATTCTCTTCGGCCATCCGGCCGTGGACCTCACCGGCAAACTGCTTGACAAACTGGAAGAGGAGCAATGAGAACCACGCCGGCCGAGATAGCCGCCCTCATCGGCGGAGAGCTGCAGGGCCCCCCCGGCGCCGCGATAACCGGCGCCCGCCCCCTTCCGACCGCGGAAGCCAATGACCTGGCTTTCCTGGAGAAAGCCGCGAACGCGCCCTGGACCGCCAACCGGCCGGCCGGCTGCATCATAGCGCCGGTCGAGGCCAAAAGCGCGCTGGCGGGCCGCGCCGGCGCCGTCATCTACGTGAAGGACCCCAAGCAGGCCTTCGCCAAAGCACTTTTAAAGTTCGAATCGGAACTGAACCCCCGGCCCAAGCCCGGCGTTCACCCGTCGGCCGTAGTGGATAAGAGCGCGAAACTGGGCGCCGGAGTCCACATAGGCCCGCATGCCGTGGTGGAGGCGTCCGCCGACATCGGCGACAACACCGTGATCTCCGCCGGCTGCTACGTGGGCGCTGAGACCGGCATCGGCGCCAATTCCAGGCTCTATCCCAATGTCACGGTGCGGGAGCGCTGCGTCATCGGCAGGAACGTGATACTGCATCCGGGCGTGGTCATCGGTTCCGACGGCTACGGCTACATAAAGACCGGCGGGGAACACAACAAGATCCCCCAGGTGGGCCGCGTCATCATAGAAGACGACGTGGAAATAGGCGCCAATTCCGCCGTGTGCCGCGCGGCGCTGGACTCTACCATTATCGGCGCCGGCTCCAAGCTCGATAACCTGGTCCACATCGCCCACAATGTGCGCGTCGGGAAGAACTGTCTTATAATGGCCGGGGCCGCCATAGCCGGCTCCACCGCCATCGGCGACAACGCCATAATAGGCGGTCAGGCCGGGATCTCCGACCATATCACCATCGGCAAAAACGCCATCGTCATGGCCAAGACAGGCATCATGACGGACCTCGCCCCGGGGGCTGTGGTGTTCGGCCACACGGGCCGCCCCCGCCTGCAAGCCATGAAGATAGAGGTTTTACTTTCAAAGCTGCCCGAGCTTTACGCCACCGTGCAAAAGCTTAGAAAAAAATTCCTTTAAGAGCGTTCTAAAAACCATAAGGAAGTTGCCGGCGGGGATGATTGGAGCGGGTGGCAGCCATGGGTTGGATCGGGCCGAGGAGGAACC
>PEXO01000069.1 GCA_002779045.1 Elusimicrobia bacterium CG08_land_8_20_14_0_20_59_10
GCTGGCGCAGAATTTCGGAAAACCTGCCTGACAGGCCGCGGCAGCCGGGGGGTTGAGTCGAAGAGGCGCTGCGCCGCGGCGGACCCCGCCGCGGCTTATTTAATATAATATAATATAGCCATCGGGCCGAGCCCTCCGGAGGAGATCCGCAATGTGGAACTATACTGAAAAGGTTTTTGAGCATTTCAAAAATCCCAGGAACGTGGGGGAGATAGAGAACCCGGACGCGGTGGGCGAAGTGGGCAGCCTGGTCTGCGGCGACGCGCTGAAGCTGACCCTGAAAATAGATAAGCCCACAGAAAAGATCACCGACGTAAAGTTCAAGACCTTCGGCTGCGCCAGCGCCATCGCCTCCTCTTCAGCGCTCACCGAGATGGTGAAGGGCCTTACGCTGGAGGAAGCCGGTAAGATAACCAATCAGCAGATAGCGGATTTCCTGGGCGGCCTGCCGGGGGAGAAGATGCACTGCTCCGTGATGGGTATGGAAGCGCTTGAGGCCGCCATAAAGAACTACCGCGGTGGTACGGTAGAAAAGGTCATGCTGGGGAATGCCGGGAAAGTGGTGTGCAAGTGCTTCAGCGTCACCGAGGCCGCCATTCTCAAAGCCATAAAGCTCAATAGCCTGCATACCGTGGAGGAAGTTACCAATTTTACCAAGGCCGGCGGCGGCTGCGGCCAATGCAAAGGCGAGATAGAGAAGCTGCTGAAGGACTACTGGGCCGAGGCCGAGCATAAGAGCTTCGTCAAAATGACCGTGGTGGAAAAGATTAAGATGATAGAGAAGGTGCTGGCCGAAGAGGTTAACCCGAAACTGAAGGCCGACGGCGGCTGGATAGAGCTGGTGGACATAGAGGGTTCCACCGTAAAGCTCCGTTTCTTAGGCATGTGTCACGGCTGCCCCTCCTCCGGCGCCACGCTCAAGAACGTGGTGGAGAAGGAACTGAAGGGCCGCATAGACCCGGCGCTGGTGATTGAGGCGGAATAGTTGTGGACAGCCCCGGGTTAGGGCCCAGCGGGGACGGGGGCGGGCACACCGTGCCCGCCCCTCCCCACGGAGACCTGGCCTTCGGCCATCCAGGCTCGGCGCTACGCAAGCCTCGCCTTCCGTGAGGCCCCGCTGAACCCTAACCCGCGCCGTCCCCGGGCGGGGTGTTGAGGTGAATAAAATGGAAAAAGTTTATTATTTCGATAATAATGCCACCAGCCGCGTGGCGCCCGAGGTGGCCAAAGAGATGGAGCCGTTCTGGGGCGAGCTCTACGGCAATCCGTCCAGCATGCATTTCTTCGGCGGCGGCAACCAGAAATACCTGGATCTGGCGCGGGAGCGCGTGGCCAGGCTGCTGGGCGCTTCGCCCGAAGAGATAATTTTCACCAGCTGCGGCACCGAGTCCGACTCAACCGCTCTCTGGTCGGCCCTGCGCGCCTTCCCGGAGAAGAAGCACATCATCACCACCAAAGTGGAACATCCCGCCGTGCTCAGTGTGGCTAAATACCTTGAAAGCCAGGGCCTGCGCGTCACTTATCTGCCGGTAGATGCGGTCGGGCAGATAGACCTGGGCGATCTTAAGGCCGCGCTCACCGCCGATACGGCGCTGGTCTCCATAATGTGGGCCAATAACGAGACCGGAGTAATCTTCCCGGTGGAAGAGGCCGCGCGCCTGGCCCATGCCAAAGGCGCGCTGTTCCACACCGACGCCGTGCAGGCCGCGGGCAAGCTGCCCATAAACCTGGCGGGCACAAAAATAGACATGCTCTCACTTTCCGGCCACAAGCTGCACGCCCCCAAAGGGATAGGCGCGCTCTACTTGCGCAAGGGCGCGCGCTTCGCGCCGTTCATGATGGGCGGCCACCAGGAGCGCGGCCGGCGCGCCGGCACCGAGAACGTGCCCTACATAGCCGGCCTCGGCAAGGCGGCGGAACTGGCCGCGGCTAATATAGAAAAAGAAAACACTTATGTTAAGGACCTGCGCGACCGCCTGGAGAACGGACTGCTCTCCGCGGTGAAGAACACCCGCGTTAACGGCGGCGGCGCGTCCCGCCTGCCAAATACCACGAATATCAGCTTCGAATACGTGGAAGGGGAATCTATACTGTTGATGCTGAGCGAAAAAGGCATCTGTGCCTCGTCGGGCTCGGCCTGCACCTCCGGCTCGCTCGAGCCGTCGCACGTGCTTATGTCCATGGCCGTGCCGCAGACTTATGCCCACGGCTCCATCCGCTTCTCGCTGAGCGTTTACAATACCGCGCAGGAAGTGGATCATATACTGCGCGAGTTCCCGCCCGTAATAGAGAAGCTGCGCGCCATCTCCCCGTTCGCCGACGGGAAGCCCCTGTTCGGCATGGACTCCTGCGGCACCCCGCATCACCACTGACGCCCACCGCGCGCCTAAGCCGGTGTCGGGCGCTGGGGTCTGACATTTAGGGGTTTGTGCGGGGGAGGGGAAATTAGCTAGAATGGGTGTTCGGTCTGTCAAAGATTTCGGGCCCGTAGCTCAGTTGGTTAGAGCAAACGACTCATAATCGTTGGGTCGAAGGTTCAAGTCCTTCCGGGCCCAGTAGTTTTCACCGCAGCCGCATAAAAAAAGACGTCCGCCTAAAGCGGACGTCTTTTTTGCGCCCCTCGGCGGAGCTATCTCAGCGCAAAAGTCTTTGCTTTCCCAGCGTCGTAAGTATAAGTGCCTTTAAGCGGTCCGCCGTCCTCAAAAACGCGCAGGACCTTAAGCTCGTTCTTTTTAAAGAGCAGCTCTTTTTGCAGCTTTCCTTCCGAAGAGTATACCCTGGCGGCGCCGTCCGGCACTTTTCCCGCCTGGCTGGTAACGTTGAATTTTTTATCCAGCACTATCTTGCCCAGGTATTTCCCATTGAGCCGGAAGGTATAGCGCTCTCCCCGGGCCAGCGAGGTAATTGCTGCCGTGACCATCGAATCCTGTTCCTGCGGCGCGCCGGTAGTATCCTTGAGCTTAGGCAGTTCGGTGGGGCGGTCGTTCTCGTAATAGACCTCTGACCTCACCGTTCCGTCCTGGCCGTATTCCTTTTTCAGGCCGTTTAGCTTGTCTGCTGCGTAGGAAGCCTCCATGAGCGGTTTTCCCGCCTCGGAAAAATACCTGAACATGCCGTTCTTTGCCCCGGCCAGGTACTGGGCCTCCACCTGAACCTTCCCGGAAGCGTAGAAGGTCTTGAACGCGCCGCTGGTCCTTCCTCCCGACATCGGTTTTATGGTTTTAACCGCGCCGTCCGGGTAATACTCGGTATAGATACCGTCCTTTATCGTTCCCTCGAACGAAAGCGAAGGGCCGCTGCCGTCGAAAGTTTCCGTGGCAATGGTCACGCCGTCCTCCAGGTATATCATCTGACGCGTGGCGGAAGAGGGCATCACTATCCTGAAGGAGAGCCCGGGCACCGGACTTTCCGGTTCCGCCGCGGCCGGGGGGAGCGACTCCGGTTCGGCCGCCAGGGCGGCGAGGGTTTCGGTGGAAATCGCGGCGACAGGGCTTACCTCCTCAAGCGCCGGCGCGGGTTGTTCAAGGGCCGCTGCGGCGGTAGAAACCACCGGCGCGGGCGGAGGTGCGGACGTTTCAGGCGCAGCTGCGGGCGCGGCCGCCTGCTGCTCCAGTATATCCGACCTGTTTATGGTAAGCGCGCCGTATTTCGTTTTCAGCATCACAACGCCGTCCATCTCTCCGGTCACTTCGCCTTCTATCTTTGCGCCATCCTTCAGTTGAAAGGTGTCGGCCTGGCAGAAAGCGGGCGCAAGAAATAAGGAAATAGATAGTATGGTCTTCATAATAAATGGTCCTCTGCACTTATTTTACAAAAGAAAGCCGGCAAAAACCACGGAGCCGCAGTGGCCCGCGCGCGCAGCGGCCTGCCCCGGGCCTTGACAAAATGATACCCATATGGTATCATTGTGTTAATATGAAATTACTAAACAGGGATGTGGATTATGCTGTCCGCGCGCTGGTATTCATGGCCAGGGCCAATAAGCCCATGATCTCCGTGGCGAGCATGAAGGAAAGCGTGGGGGTCCCCCGGCCTTTTTTGCGCAAAACGCTGCAGAAGCTTCATCAGGCCGGCCTGCTTCATTCCATAAAAGGCAAAGGCGGCGGCTTTGCGCTGGCGCGCCGCCCCGAAGCCATAACCCTCAGCCATCTCATGACCGCTCTCCAGGGCCCGCTGAAGCTGAACGACTGCGTCTTCCGCAAAAAACTCTGCGCCAACCACGATACCTGCCTGCTGCGCCGCCGGCTGGAAGGCATAGAAGGCCGCCTGCGTTCCGAGATAGAAGGCGTGACCATCAGGGACCTGGTTTAAAAAATGAGTAACGGGAAAAGCGAACAGTTCGGGCGTGCGGAGGAAGCCTGCGGGGCGGACCGGAACGCAAAACGCGCTCGGCCACACCGTGGCCTCGCTCTGCCTCACGCCTCGGCGCTATGCAAGCCTCGGCCTTCGGAAGGTTTTGCTAACCCGGTCCGCCCCGCAGGCTTCAGTGGCTGGAGCAACCGGACGTTTCCAGGCAAAGTGCGGATAACCCTATGAAAACTAAAAGACGGATAATTAAAATCGACGAAAAGAAATGCGACGGCTGCGGCAATTGCGTCACCGGCTGCCATGAAGGCGCCCTGCAGGTGATAGACGGCAAAGCCCGCCTGATAAGCGACCTGCTCTGCGACGGCCTGGGCTCCTGCATAGGCGAATGCCCCCGGGACGCGATAAAAATAGAAGAACGCGCCGCCGAACCTTACGACGAGACAAAAGTGATGGAAGGCATGGTAAAACACGGCCCCAACACGATAAAAGCCCACTTGCAGCATCTTAAAGACCACGCCCAGAAAGCGTTCCTTAAGCAGGCCTTCGACTATCTGAAAGCACATAACATACCCAACCCCCTGGGGGACGATATGAAAAAAAACAACAAAGAAACAGCCCATGAACCCTGCGGCTGCCCCGGCGGCCGCACGCTGGACTTCCGCGGCCCCGGTGCCGCGGAAGAGACGACCGCCCCCGCCGCCGCCTCGCAGCTGCGCCAATGGCCCGTGCAGCTGCACCTGGCCTCGCCCCTGGCGCCTTATTTTCAGAAGGCCGACGTGGTGATAGCCGCCGACTGCGCGGCCTACGCCTATGGCAATTTCCATAACGATTTCATAAAAGGAAAGGCCATTGTGATAGCCTGCCCCAAACTGGACGACGGGCAGGAGCTGTACCTGGAGAAGATACAGGCGCTGATAGAGGACGCGAAGGTAAATACCCTGACCGTGGTCACGATGGAGGTCCCCTGCTGCAATGGCCTGCTGGCCATGACAAAACAGGCCCTGGCGGCCTCAAAACGCAAGGTCCCGGTGAAGCACGTGGTGATAGGAATACAGGGCGGGATAAAAAGCGAAGACTGGGTGGACTAGGCTTGGGGGCGGCGGGTACGCCGCTGCTGGTCTTTTCCGGCTTCATGCTTTTCCACGAGATAGCGGCCGCGGAAATGAACAAGGAAGTGTGCCTGAACTGGAGTTCCTACTATAACGGCAGCTACGCCAACGTGGCCGGCTCCGTGCAGAAGATGTCCGCCAGCGTCAAGTAACGCCGGCCGGGGCCCGCGCGCGAACAGCGCGGGCCAGCAGCAGTCCCGCCTGGTAAAACCCCAGCGCAATAAAACCAGCGAAGAACGGCGCCAGGAAGAACAGCAGCCGCGGATCGCGTATATCGTAAAGATTGTAAGGGAAGGCGTGCGTAAAAGCCAGCAGCAGCGCGAAGAGCCAGGCCTGCCCGCGCTTTAGCGCCAGTATAAGCCCCGCCAGGTAGAAAGGGAAGATCAGCCAGCCGTACCATTGCGTGTAGTGGAACCCCATGAAGATCCTGTTGAAGCTGCCGGCCGGGTTGAAGAAGAGCGAAGCATAGCCGCCGGCGGTTCGCTTAATTATCGTCAGGCCGCCCCTTTCGCGCAGATAATCCAGCCAGGTGGTCCGCGCGCCCAGGTTGGAGGCCTCGCCGTGCAGTTCCGAATTCCTGAAATAATTCACCGACTTGTTCAAGGTGTAGAATATGTCGCCGTTCACCTTCCGCTCGTAGTGCAGATGCGGGACCAGCAAAAGAAGCAATAGCCCGGCGGAGAGCAGCAGCCGTTTTGCCGGTTCCCTGCGGTAGAACTTGCGGAACAAATAGATAAAGAACACCCCCACGCCGCCGATAAGCCAGGTAAGGCACAGGGCGGCCCCCGCCAATATTACCGGCAGCTCTCCGGCCCAGCCGGCCTTTTTGCGGCGCACTACAAAATAACAGAATAGAAGCAGCAGCAGGGTATAGGCTTCCGTGCGCTCGCCGAGGGCGGAAGAAAAGACCGCATAATTGTTCACGGCGACAAAGAATGCCGCCAGCAGGCCGGCTGTCTTATTCTTTAAGAGCTCGCTGAAAAGAAGATAGGTGAGCGCGATGATGCCGATGGAAAGCGCCACGGTAAGCAGCCTGAACTGGTATTCGCCGGGCCCCGGCAGCAGCAGCCACAGCTTCTGCAGCCAGATATAAAA
>PEXO01000374.1:0-204 GCA_002779045.1 Elusimicrobia bacterium CG08_land_8_20_14_0_20_59_10
CGGGGACGTCATAGCTCCAGGAGGCCAGCCCCGAAGCCTTCAGCCAGACCTGCCCGGCGGAATCGAAGCCGTCTCCGTCCCAGTAAAGGTCGCCGGTCTGCTCCTGCAGGGTCAGCTCCGTGCCGCTGATATCGTAATCTAATACCTGCACAGCCCCGCCGGTTATGGAGGTGAACGAGGAATAAGAAAAACCGTTGTGCGGCG
>PEXO01000374.1:438-667 GCA_002779045.1 Elusimicrobia bacterium CG08_land_8_20_14_0_20_59_10
AGGCGCTGTATTCCACGGCGGCCAGGCCGGAAACCCCGTCGGCAAAATCCACCAGGTAGAAAGCGCCCGGGTCCGCGCCGCGCCAGGAAGTCTCGCCGCCCTGGTTGTCGGTTATTTCAGGCGCCGAGGTGTCCTTCAGGATATAGAAAGCGCCGTCAATCCCGCTGTAATTGCCCAGGGTGTCGGAGGCGCGCACCGACACGTAATTGGTGCCGGGCGCCAGCAGCGC
>PEXO01000374.1:861-1107 GCA_002779045.1 Elusimicrobia bacterium CG08_land_8_20_14_0_20_59_10
AGGCGGCGTCGCCCGCCTGGTTATTGGTTATCACCGGGGAGGAAATATCCAGGCCGTACAGGGTGACGGTGGAACCCAGTTCCTCGTAAGCCGTCTCCGCCCCTGCGGCATTGCGCGCCTTGGCGCGGAAATAATAAACGGTGGACGGGTTGAGGTCCGTTGCGGAAGCGCTAACGGCCGCCGCCCAGCCGGGCGCTATGGCCGTGCTTACGGAGAAATCGGCCGCCGTGGAGAGCTCCGCCAGGT
>PEXO01000297.1 GCA_002779045.1 Elusimicrobia bacterium CG08_land_8_20_14_0_20_59_10
CGTGTTCGTATCCACGCTGGTCCCGAAGGCGGCCGGGCAGGGGGAGGGTATCACCATAACCGGCCTGACCCCGTCGGTGACGTATTACGCCGCGGTGAAAGCCGTGGACAAGGCCGGCAATACAGGGGCGCTGTCCAACATGACCTCCACCTATGCCGGGCTGGACCTCACCGAGCCGGAGGCCGTTTCCGACCTCAGTTCGCTGCAGGGTGATTTCCAGGGCCAGGTAAACCTCTCCTGGACCGCCCCCGGCGAGGGTGTGGCCGACGTGGCGGACGCGGGAACGGCGTCCTCTTATATCGTGCGCTATTCCTCTTTCATCGTCATAGACGCCGACAGTTTCAGCTCGCCCGGAGTTTCTTCCTACACCCAGACCTGGAACCCCCTTGCCAACGGCCAGGCCGAGGCCAGGGTCATGGACGGCCTGACGCCGGGGACCAGCTACTCCATAGCCTTGAAAGCCGTGGACGAGGCGGGTAATATAGGCCCGATCTCCAACGTTATAGTGGGAACCGCTGCCCCTGCCGGGGCGGCGGACGGCATGGTGATCTACGGCGATAATTCCACCAACCTGAAGTACCAAAGCTGGGTCCCGCCCAATTGGAGCTCCGAGGCCGACAGCGGCGTTTCCGGTTCCGTCATACGCTGGTCCGTGCTGAAATCCGTGCCGCTGGTGGCTGATCAGAAGCTGGCCGGATTGCTCTATTCCGACAATTCCATGAAGGTGCTCAACTGGAACGGCTCCACCTGGTCGGATGTCACGCCCGCTCCCGCGCCGACCCCGGGCGGCTCAGCCACGCGCCGCTTCGATATGGCCGCCGAGAGCCTTACCGGCCGGGTGATGATAGCTTACTATAACGGGACTACCGGCGCGGTGACCTACGCCGTCTGGTCCGCCTCGGCCTCTACCTGGGGGGCGGGCCCCGTCAGCCGGCCGCTTACCTCGCTGACCGGCAGCATCAACTGGGTGCGGCTTAAGGCCATGCCGGGCACCAACCGGATAATACTGGCCGCGCTGGACGCCAATTCCGATATTTCAGCCGCCGTGTGGGATGGCTCGGCGTGGATAGACAATGTAAATCTGACCGCCGCCGGTTCCATAGCCACGAAGGAAAGCTTCGACCTGGCCTGGGAGACTCAGACCGGCGACGCGCTTGTGCTGTGGGGCCAGGGTACGGGCACCAATTACCGTAAGTGGTATTCCACCTCCACCTGGGCGCCCACGACACCGGCCGGCCCGGCCATAGCGGCCACGGCCGGCGCCAACTGGCTGCGCCTCTGCTCCGACCCCTCCTCCAACCGCATAGGCTTCACCTCGCTCGACGGGGATATAGACTGGAATGTGGCGATCTGGCGCCCGACCGATACCGAGGGCTGGTCAGCCCTGCCCGCGCAAGATACCGCGATGAGCGGTATAGCCTACAGGATGACCGACTGCGCCTGGGAGTCGCAGTCCGGGGAACTGCTGGTAGCGGCGGTGGACAATCTCGGCGCCACCGACAATAAGTTCGACTGGATAACCTGGTCCGCCGGGACCTGGAACCCGGCCAGCCCTTCGGTGACGGCCACCAATAATAATACGGTGTTCGCCGGCAGCATAACCTGGCTTTCGCTTATACCGGACCCGAACACCGATAATATCACTGCTTTGGCCGTGGACGCCGCCAATGACGTAAGGAGCACGGTTTGGAACGGCTCCGCGTGGGCCGCCTCGGACGCGACCTCGAACGCCCTGCATGAGCAGAACGGCAGCGATCATAATTACGAGTTCGCCGCGGCGGACTTCGACCGGCACGACAATGTGCCGCCGACGGTAGCCGACAACCAGGGCGGCGACGATAACTGGAGAAATCAGAGCGGTTATTACGATGTGGACGCCACCGATTCCGGCGGCTCTAAACTGGCCAGGATACAGACCAAGCTGCACACAGCCGCGGGGCTCGGCGGAACGCTTATACAGGACTGGACCGACCAGGTCAGCGGAATAAACCTGGATTCCTATACTTCCGATTGGAGCCTTCAGCCTTCAGCCTTCGGCCTGCTTCCTCAGGGCCAGTCCTATATTTCCGTGCGGGCATTGGATAATGTCGGCAATATTTCCAATTCCGTAGTGGACGCGTTCTATGTCAAAAAAGACACCACGGCCCCGGCGATAATCAATAATCTTGCTGCGGGCTTCGATCCGGCCTGGCGCAAAGCCGACGCCGGGGCCGTATATAACGTGGACTTCGCGGACAGTGGCGGGGCGCAGATCTCGTCCATCACTTATTCGGCCTGGACTGCGGCGAACGAAACCGGAGTGAATCCCATCGCGAACGCCATAGTTTCGTCCGGTACCGGTGTGGGAAATTCCTACGCCGCCGACTGGGGCGTGAATTTCAGCCTGCTGGCGCATGGAACCAACTATATAACGGTGCGCGTCTGG
>PEXO01000161.1 GCA_002779045.1 Elusimicrobia bacterium CG08_land_8_20_14_0_20_59_10
TGGAGCCGTCATCGGCCCCGCCGGCCTTCACCGCTTCAGTAGCGGCCCAATAGGCCACGCCTATGGCCAAAGCGGCCGCTCCGCCGGTAAAAATAGCCGCCACCAGCATCCCCACCGCTCCCAGTATGGCCCCCAATGTTCCTCCCACAAGCTGACCTATAAGCAAAGCCGCGCCGGCCACCAGCAAAGCTACTCCTATGATAGCGCCGAAGCCGGTTATACACAGTATGGCCCCTATTATCATCATCAAAACGGCCAGTATTATGCCGAACCAGCATTTCCACTTACTGCACTTCTTTATCCTCATCTTGTCATAGGTTGAGCCGCAGTCCTGCTGCTGGCTGGCCGCCTGGCATTTCTGGGAAAGTATCACTTCATTGGCGTTAACCTCGTTACAATGGTAGCGCATCTGCTCCACTTTGCCGTTCCAGCGGTCCACCGCGCCGTGATTGCAGCATTTCGGCGGATTGCCCAGAGTCTGAGCTATTGTGTCTATCTGTTTCTCATGATAGGAGATATTGGTGCCCTGCACTTCCTGCGCGTCGGCGCAGTCCCGCGCGAGCTGACTCCAGTCGTCGGCGCTGGTCATTAGATCGTCCACGAATCCGGTGTCCGGCAAAGTCGTGGGGGTTCCGGGAATAGTTACAAGGTCCCCGCCCACCGCGTTGCCGTCATAAGTGGAACCCACGTAAGAGGCCTGATGCTCTAAAGCCGCGTTGCTCTTGGCCGCGGAAGCGGTCATGGTAAAGGTTTCGGCCGCCTGGAAAAGGGCTCTTCTGTTGGAATTTATCCTGGCGTTCATATTGGTGCCCTTGGTCCTGTACCCCATGTTACGCCAGCTGAAACCGGACATTCTCCCCATCTGGCCGGTCTTTTTCATGGAGCGGGTTTTCAGGTCCGGAATTGACGTAGAGGCCAGGCCGTGATTGGCCGCCGCGCTGCCGCCTGAACCGGCTCCGCCGCCGCCGAGGTAACCCTTGTTCATGTAGGGGCCGTAATTGGAACCGTAGGAGCCGCCGCCGAGGTAGCCTCCTCCGCCGCCGGAGCCGAAGCCCATATCCTTCATCCCGCCCATACCGTCGGCGCCCATGCCGTACCCTCCCGGCCCGCCGGCAAGCATATCCTCGAAATTCATGGCGTCGGGATCCCCTTCCCTGTTCCTTTCTTCGTCGTTCATAACGCCTTTGACATCGTCCCCGCCTTTCCCGTTTTTGCCTTTGCCGTTTTTGGAATCGTAAAAATCATCCCCGGCTTTCACCATGCCGACGGTACCGGTTCCGT
>PEXO01000004.1:0-4982 GCA_002779045.1 Elusimicrobia bacterium CG08_land_8_20_14_0_20_59_10
AGCTGGCCGAACTGGCGGGGATAAGCACGAGTTTTCTGGCCTATATTGAGACCAAAGGCAGAAAAGCCAGCCTGGCGACCATTGAGAAGTTAGCTTATGCGCTGAGGATACCTGTGGCGGAACTGTTTAAGACGCTGCCCGGGCCGGGGAAAGACGCGGTTTATAACGCAACGAAGGCTTTCGCGCAGTTGGTGAGGGATAAAAGCCCGGATGAGATACGGACCGCCTTGGAAGTGGCCAAAACCACGCTGAACGGGATTTCAGGAGTCAGGGAAAAAAGACGGAACCGGAATAAATAAAAATACCGGGTTCGGGTTTAGGCGGCCGGCCCGTTAAGCGGGCAACACGGCTTTTAGATCGTTGATACCCGTGAAGCGGATATGGAAGCCTCCGACGTTTTTCTCATACGGCCTGTCTATATCGCTTGCTATTACCAGGTTGTCACCCTGCGGATAGCGCCGCCTGAAAACGCGCAGGGCCGCGGGATCGAATTTTGCGGCTTTCCATTTGCATTCTATGGCCAGGGGCGGCCGGCCGCGCTTTTTAAGCACGAAATCGATTTCGTGCCCGGCTTTGTCCCGCCAGTAGTTTATGTCCGTGCCTTGAAGCACGCTGAGCAGCTCGTTTAACACCAGGTGCTCCCACAAGATCCCTTTATCATCCTCGCGCAGCGTGTCCCAGCCCCGGAAAAAGCACAGGAAGCCGGTATCGAAGCCGTACACTTTGGGGGCTGTCACTATTTCGTTGGCGAGGCGGGTTGAAAAAGGGCGCACCGGACATGCCACGCCGGTGGCTTCCAGTACTGAAAGATAATTGGCGACGGTGGCGCGGCCGATCTCGCAGGGGGCGGCGAATTTTGAGGCCTCAAAGATCCCGCCGCTTTGCGCGAAAACAAGTTCGACGAATTTAAGGAAGGCCGACCTTTTTTCAAGCCTGAACAGGTCCTGCACGTCCCTGGCCCAATATGAATCAAGCCACTCCTGGTAATCCTTCTCCGGATAGGTCTGGGCAAGTATAAAAGGCGGAAGGCCGCCGCGGTGAAGACGGAGATTTAGATCAGTGATCTTGAAATCTTCAAGATCATGGGCGTTCATCGGCGTAAGCCGGATTTCCGTTTTTCTGCCGGTGAGCGTATCTTTAAATTTAGCCGAGGCCCATAGCGTGGACGAGCCGGTGGCGATTATTTTAACGGACGGGTAGTGGTCATGGGATATTTTGAGTATTTCGGACGGATTATCCAGCTTGTGGATCTCGTCAAGCACAAGCAGCTTCCCGGCTTTTGACGCCAAAAACATTTCCGGGTCCGAAAGCATGGCCCGCACCCTGGGGAGTTCGCAGTCGAAGTATTCGGCGCCGGAAAAGCCGGAGGAAAGCACGGTTTTGCCCGAGCGCCTTATGCCGGACAACCAGACGATGGGCCGCCTGGAAAGGGCCTGGTTTATTAAACTCCGCCAGTATTTTCGTTCAACCATATGACTTAGAACATAGCATATAGTTGCACTAGAAGCAATACCTGGTTGATATGGAGTTGCGGCGGGACCAGTTGGGTTGGCGGGGGCGGGGGCTGGATTTTAGATTGGCGGCTGCCGGCTGATTACGGGAGGGGAACCGCGGCTGCCGCCGCCCGCGTGGGAAAAGGCCGTGCTGCCGGCGACATACCTTCTGGCATCTTCCGGCAGGGCGCAAATTGTCTTTTAATAGGGGGCTGGACAACTTTTACAGGGAAATCGGCGGGCGGATGCGGTCCGTGCGGGAAGCTTTGCGGCTGACGCAGGCCCAGGTTGCCGAGGCGGCCGGGATAGACGCCTCTTTTTACGGCCAGATAGAGCGCGGGGCCAACACGCCGAGCCTGAAAACTTTTGTGGATATCGCCTACGCGCTGAAAGCCGACCCCGCGGATCTCCTGCCCAGGCGCGCGGCGGGGCGGGAGCGTCTTTATGAAGGCGCCGTTGGAAAACTGCTGTCCGGCCTGGACCCCAAAAGGAAAGCCCTTGTGTTAGGCCTTGTCAAAGACATAGGCCGTCTGATACGCATAGCGCCTGATACGGCACAGCCATAGGCTAGTAACCCGCTACAAATCCGAATAATTTCTTGCGCGGACGGTAATACATGCGCGCCTGTAACCAAAGCGCCCGCCTGATATTGTTGCATGGCCCGCGCGAAATAGAGGCTCTGCTTCTATTTAACATGGTATAATAGAGGCATGATTAAACGCTTGATAAACCTCCCGAAAAATAAAAGCTTCTTTCTTTTTGGTCCAAGGCAAACAGGCAAAAGTACGCTTTTAAAGTCGCTTTTTCCCCGCGAAACTACGCTCTATTACGATCTGCTTCTTTCGGAGGAATATCGGCGCTTGCTGGCGAGGCCCGCATTGTTCAGAGAAGAAGTTTTGTCGCGTGACCGCCGCAAAACCCATGTTGTGGTGGATGAAGTTCAGCGCGCACCTGAACTGCTGAACGAAATACACTCCCTGATGGAGTCTCCGGGCTCCCCAGTTTTCTGCCTAAGCGGCTCCAGCGCCAGAAAACTCAAACGCTGTCATGCCAACATGCTGGCCGGCAGGGCCTGGACATACCGCCTTCATCCGTTCACGCATACCGAGCTTGGCGGCCGTTTCTCCCTGCAGAAGGCGTTGGCTTACGGCACGCTGCCGCCCGTTTATTTTGAGGAAGACCGGGAGGCCGCCGTCAGGACGCTTAAATCCTACGCGGAAACATATCTGAAAGAGGAAATAGAGGCCGAATCGCTGCTGCGCAACATCTCGGCCTTTTACCGATTTTTGCCGCTTGCCGCGGGAGAGAACGGTAATATTATCAATTTTTCCGCCCTGTCACGTGAAACCGGCACATCATATAAGACAGTTCAGGAATACTTTAAAATACTGGAAGACACGCTTGTTGGCTTTCTGCTATACCCCGATTGCAGTTCTGAAAGGAAAAGGCTGGCAAAGCACCCCAAATTTTATTTTTTTGATACCGGCGTGGCCAGGGCGCTGGCCGGGAAGCTTTCCAGCCCCGCAGATCCCGGCACTCCGGAATACGGCAGGCTTTTTGAGCATTTTGTGGGATTGGAACTGCTGCGTTTCAAAGACTACTTTGAAAAAGACTTCAAGTTGTCTTTCTTCAGGACTGACCAGGGGGCAGAGGTTGATTTTATTATTGAAAGGCCGGATGGAAAAACCTTCGCGATCGAAGTTAAATCCTCCGGCGATCCCGGCCCCGGCAGCCTGCGGGGCCTGAGGTTATTCGCTGAAACAAAACCCGACGCCGTTTTATATTGCGCCTGCACCGCTCCAAGGGCCCGGTCAATCGGCGCCGTCCGCCTGCTCCCCTGGCAGGATTTGTTTGAAAATATCTTCAGATAAAAATAATCAGGACAAGAAAATGTCTTATTTTTCCGTTCTATGGGGCGGTGAACTTCGTTTAACAGGGCGGGAACCCGCTGTATCTCGTCAATGACAACTTTGCCCTTGTAGCCGGGCGGGATTAAATTTTCAAGCCGCTCCGGCGCGGCCAGCAGCCTGGTATAAACTGAAGAATCCAGCAAGTCCACAAAAACCGCCACCGGAAAGACGGTCTTGAGCCAGGTGGTTTTGCCTGTGGCGCGCGGGCCGAAAAGAAAAAAACTTTGCCCGGTCTCTAAGTATTTATTTGCAGTTCGGTCATATATACGTACATTTTACATTACATTTTGCCCTGTCAAACCAAACTTGTAACAATTGTCCTTTAATTTGGATAACGGCCAACTTTTATCATGAAAGCCCCGGACAGGCTCCCCGGGGGAGCGGAGTTACAGGGGCAAAAAATACTAAACTATGTCGGTGCCGTATCAGGCCTGCGGCCGGGCGCTATGCCTAACGGGCGGCCTGGAATATGGCGGGCGGAACGGAACATTGCGCTTATGAAGATGACGAAAGACCAGATGACGTCGGGCTACCTGACGCATGAACTGCGGGCCCCGCTGGCCGCCATCCGCTTCGCCATCGAGATCTTCATGGAAAAGAACTCCGCCATTATCGGCAAGGACGACCGGCACATACTTTCCATCGCGCTGCGCAATGCCACAAAGCTGAACCTCCTCATCAACGACATAATGGAACTTTCCAAGATACAGACCGGCCGCCTGCGCATGATGCCGGTGGAAACGGACCCCATAAAGCTGGTGCGCGAAACCGTGGAGGATATGCTCTCCTGGGTGGAGCACGCCAAGCTCAACGTTAAGATAACCGCCCCGGAACAATGCCCGGCGGTCTTCGTGGACCAGCGCCGGACAGGGCAGTCGCTGATAAACCTCATTTCCAACGCCATAAAATTCACACCCACCGGCGGCCTTATAGAAGTGCTGGTGGAGACCGGCACGGGCAGGCATGAGGGCTTCGTGGTGGTGTCGGTGAAGGACACCGGCTGCGGCATCTCGCCGGAAGATATGAGCCGGGTATTCAACTATTTCGTGCAGGTCGGCGCGCCGGATAAACGTTCCGAAGGCACGGGGCTGGGCCTGTCGCTGGCCAGGTCCATGGCCGAGATACAGGGCGGCAATATGTGGGTAAAGAGCGTGGTGGGACAAGGCTCCACCTTCATTTTCACCATGCCCCTCTACACCGGTCAGCCGCCGCCCGAGACCGACGCGGTCCTCCCCCCCGGCGCGCAGCCCGGCAATACGCCCGGCGCGCAGCAGCCGTCCGCCGGCGGCAGCCCCGAAGTTCCCCCTTCAAAATAATCGTTTATTGCGCCGGTACGGGCGCGGAGTTACTATAGATAGCGGCGCAGTTTTTGCGCAGCCAGCGGCGGTGCATGGAATAGCCGGGGCAGGCCGCGCCTACGTGGGCCCAGAACTTTTTGGAGTGGTTCATCTCGCGCAGGTGGCAAAGTTCGTGTATCACCACGTAGTCCAGCGTCTCCGGCGGCACGGAGGCCAGCCGCAGGTTGAAATTGAGGTTCTTTTTTACCGAGCAACTGCCCCACAGGGTGCGCTGGTCCTTG
>PEXO01000004.1:5079-6494 GCA_002779045.1 Elusimicrobia bacterium CG08_land_8_20_14_0_20_59_10
CCGGCAAGCGCCGCGCGCGCGCCCGCCTGCGGGGCCGGCGCAAGCGCGGCTGTGGGAAGAGCTCCGGCAGTTCCCCCGCAAGTGTTCGCAGGAACGACCTGACATCCCGGCAGACGCCGCTTACGGACATCCGCGCGTCACCCGGTAATAAAAATAAGCCCCTTGCATGGGTAAATTATAACAAATGGCTGTCTATTGCTGTTCTTCATCAACGCCCTCCCAGTCTATCACCGTGCCGCCGCTCGCGGGGAAATACGGACTCACCAGCCAATCCATAGCGCCGCCGCGCAGCACGCGGAATTCGCACACCCTGAAGCGCTTCTCCTCGTGAATATCCAGCATCATGGCGTTCAGTGAAGGCACCGGTATGAAAGGATAGAGCTTGCGCAGCACCTCGCCTTTCCTGTCGGGCGGGATAATGTACTCGTCCACGTATCCGCCGCCCGCCTTAAGCTGCCGCGTGGGGAACGGCAGCTGCGCCCGCTTTGCCTTGCCTGTGTTTTCCATATTTCCTCCCTGGCTCATTAATAGCATAGCAGGCGAACCCGACAAAGGCGTGTCGCGTTTAAAACGCGGCATTCGCCGGAAAATAAGTTAAAATTCACAAATGGAAACCTTGAACGCCTTCCTTGAAAAGGGCAGCGCCGCCGTTTGGGGCGCGCCGCTCATCATCCTCCTTTTCGGCACGCATTTATTCCTCACTTTCAGGCTGGGCCTGGTGCAGCGCTACCTGCCCAGGGCCATCAGGCTTTCCTTCAGCCGCAAACGCGAAGGCGAAGGCGACATCTCGCATTTCGCCGCGCTCATGACCTCGCTGGCCGCCACCATAGGCACCGGCAATATAGTGGGCGTGGCCACGGCGGTGGCCGCCGGCGGCCCGGGCGCCGTGCTGTGGATGTGGCTCACCGGCGTTTTCGGCATAGCCACAAAATACGCCGAGGCGCTGCTGGCCGTGAAGTACCGCGTGGTCTCGCCCACCGGCGAGTTCTCAGGCGGCCCCATGTACGTGCTGGAGCGCGGCCTCAATGCAAAATGGCTGGGCATGCTCTTCGCCTTCTTCACCGCCGTGGCCGCCTTCGGCATCGGCAATATGGTGCAGGCTAATTCGATCTCGCATCTGCTCAACGACACCTTCGGCCTGTCCACCTGGATAAGCGGCGTGGTAATGACGGGCCTCACGGCTTTCGTGATACTGGGCGGGATAAAGTCCATAGCCCGCTTCTGCGAAAGGCTGGTGCCTGTCATGGCGGTCCTGTACGTGCTGGGCTGCGTCCTTATTCTGCTGCTGAACTACGACAAGGTGCCCGGCGCTATAAGCCTGATACTCTCCTCCGCCTTCTCGGGGCAGGCCGCCGTGGGCGGGTTCCTGGGCGCGGGCGCTAAAGAGGCCATGCGCTACGGCATAGCGCGCGGGC
>PEXO01000412.1 GCA_002779045.1 Elusimicrobia bacterium CG08_land_8_20_14_0_20_59_10
CGTGCCGTCGGCCACATTGGCCGGGGTAAGGCTGGTAAGCAGCGAACCGTTGAGCGCCGGCAGGTAGCCGCTGGAGTTAAGCTGCACCAGCTGGCCCAGGCCGTTGAAGCTATTGCCCTGCAGCGTGACCGAGGAAGCCTTGGCGCTGAAGACATTGCCACCGTCCATATGCAGGCTTTCTTCGTCGGCGGAATAGGGGACAGGTGTGGTGTCATCCGCGGCGCAGGCCCAGGCTGAGCCGTTCCACTTGGGGATCTGGTTGTTCGCGCAGCCGCTTTGGTTGAGCTTGTCCAGCGAGATTGTGGACACGGCTATATCTGCGGCGATAATGGTTCCGTCCGCGATCTTGGCGGTGATTATAGCGCCGTCGGCTATCTTGGCGGTGGTCGCGGCATTGTCCTGTAAGGCGGCGGTGTATACGGAGTTCGCCGCTATGGAAGAGACAAGCACGTCCCCTCCCAGCGTACCGGTGGTGGCCAGCTTGCCGATGGCAATGGCGGCGGCGGCATTGATATCCGCATCCACGATGGCGCCGGCTTCAATGGAGCCCGGGCGTACGCCGTTGGCGCCGACGGAGGATACGATAACGCCAGTGCCCAGCGTGCCGTCATCCACATTGGCCGGGGTGAGGCTGGTGAGCAGAGCGCCGTTGAGGGCGGGCAGGTAACCGCTGGAGTCAAGCTGCACCAGTTGCTCGATGCCGTTGAAGGTATTGCCCTGCAGCGTGACCGAGGATGGTATAGCGCTGAAGACCTTGCTGCCGTCCATGTGCAGGCTTTCTTCATCGGCGGTATAAGAGACGGCGGAATCGTTATCCGCGGCACAGGCCCAGGCTGAGCCGTTCCACTTGGGGATCTGGTTGTCCGTGCAGCCGCTCTGGTTAAGCTTATCCAGCGAGATGGTGGAGACCGCGATATCGGCGGCGACAATGGCCCCGTCGGCTATCTTGGCGCTGGTTACCGCCCCGTCGTTTATGGCGCCGCTGTATACCGCGCCGACGGCAATGGAGGACGCCACTATGTTGCTTAGGGCGCCGCCGTCTCCGTAGTATTTCGCGGCCGATGAGAAACCGACGATATATATATTGGTGGATACCCGCACCCCGGCGCCCAGGGAGGGCGCGGCCTCGGAAGACACTAAAACGCCGGCGGTCAGCCGCAGCTGCGGCGCGGACAGACCGTTGCCGGTCACTATAAGGGACCCGGTGAAGGTCTTTTCCCCGGCTATGCTCTGGGCGGAGGCGTCGGTAGATACGAAAGCGGTATACTCCCGCCCCGAGAGGCTGTAGGCGCTGAAGGCATAGGGGGTAGTGATAAGCCGCTGCCTGGGACTAAGCGTTACGCCGTCCACGGTGATCTGCAGGTACGCATCGGACGTACTGAAAACGGAGGGCGTCAGGGCGTTCGACGCGCCCAGCTGCGCGGCCAGTACGCCGTTGACTACGGTGACCCCGTTCTGCGTTTCCGTCCAGAGCTGAAAGCCGCCGGCAAGGGAGTCATAGATCGCGAAGATGAAGTCGTGCGGGCCGCCCAGCGGGTTATTGCTGGAATCGGTGAGACGTCCCTGGAAGTTCATCAGGCCCGGAGGGGTCTGGGCTGAGGCCGGCGGCGCGGCCGCCTGCAGCAGCGCAGCAAGGATGAAGGCGAGTAAGATGTTTGACGTTTTCATAATAGTCTCCTGAAATCTTCCACGGCGGCGTTCTTCCACTTCGGCAGTTTTACCTGGAACAGCGTAAATTTGTCCACCTGGCTTTCCACCCAGATGGTCCCCCCCAGCGAGGTGACCGCCTTCTGTACTATGCTCAGGCCCAGGCCGGTGCCGGGTATTTTCGTTTTCCCCTCATTTTCCCGGCCGGCGCGGTAGAACTTGGTGAACAGCAGGGGTATATGCGCGGGCGGTATTCCCGGCCCGGTATTGCGCACGTGGAAGGTGACCTCGTTGTAGTTCTCCGCTATGTGCGCGCTCACTTCTCCGCCGGAGGGTGTGTATTTTATGGCGTTCAGCAGCAGGTTGTTCACTATCTGCCTTACCGGCTCTTCCGGCGCCATTATCGACGCGGTGAAATTTTTATGCAGCGGCGTCACTTTTACGCCGTTGGCCAGGGCGATGGGCATATAAATGGTCAGCGCGTCCTTGAAGATCCTGTCTATCAGCAAAGGCTTCACTTCGGCGCCTTCCTGCTGTTTTCCCTCCCCCGCGAACAGCTTCAGCGCATTGCCCAGCGAGTTTTCCATGCGCAGCACGGCCGCCATCATGGTGCCCAGGACCTCGCCCGAGTTCGCCGTGCCCTGCGGGATCTTTGAGTCCTGCCAGAGTTCCAGGTAACCTTTCAGCCCGCTGAGCGGGGTGTTTATCTCGTGCGTGAGCGTGTGCAGGATATCCTCGCGGGACTGCAGGAGTTCATTGACCCGGCCCGTCATGGAATTGAAGCTGCTGGTGAGGGTGCCCAGTTCGTCGCGGCTCCGCACCGGCACGGGTACGGAGATGTCCATACGCCCGGCGGCGAGCAGACCGGCGGCCTGCGCCAGCGCTTCCAGGGGACCGGTGAGCAGCCTGGCTACCCAGGCGTTGACCAGCAGGCCGAGCGTCAGGAAGAATCCTGCTATTGCGGCCGTTCGGCCCATCAGCGGGACCAGTACCCGGTTCACATCCTCGTCTATGGTCCCGCGTAAGAAGCCCAGGCGCACCAGCATCCCTGGTTGTTCGGCCGGCGTGTCCACATTGACCATCGCCCGGCCCGAGACCTGCAGTAAGATCCCGGCGGTGGAGACCTGCAGCGAACTCTGCGGCTTTCCCGACGCCGAAGGATAAGCCGAAACTGTATATCGCACCGGCCCGGAGTTCCGGCTTATGTTCCTTTCAAGATATAGCAATTGTTCGCTTTCCTTGCCAAGTTTATTCGTGCGGCCGCCGTAGCTCACCGAGGCGAAGGCCAGCTCCGGGCAGCTCTTCTGCAGGAACATAAGATAGCTGAAGGCCATCAGCCTGTCGCGGCTGTCGAAGGACTCTTTAGTCACGCGCGCGGCGCCCTCCATCACGACCTCCAGGCGCTGCATGGCCTGCGCGCGCAGCGCTTTGCGCTGGGAGTGCATCACCGTCGAGGCGATGGAAACGACCACGGAAATTATCAGCGCGGCGGTTATCAACTGGTATTTGGGACGTATCTTCATATGCCGTTTTCCTCGTTCAGGCGGCGCATCGCTTTCAGGGCCTCCACGTTGTCCGGGTCCGACTGCAGCACCTTTTCAAAAGCATTGCGCGCCTTTTCCGGCTGGTGGTTCACATAGGCGTCCACGCCCCGGTTGAGCAGTTCCTCTATCTCGGCAGGCGTGAGGATCACGATGTGCCTGCGGAGCCTGGCAGCCTTGCTGGCGCGCTGCAGCCGGGTGATGGTCTTGATATAGTCGTTTATCGCATCTTTCAGGGCCGGACTCTTCTCATGTTCAAGGGCTTTGTGCCAGGCGTAGAGCGACTTCTTGTAGTTCTCCAGCTCCAGATAGGCCGTCCCCATGGTTTCCCACGCCGCCGCCATGGACGGGTCCACCTCCGTCACGGCGGCAGCCAGGGCCGCCGCTTCGCGGTAGTGCCCGGTCTTTATCGCCTGCTCGGCCTTCACTAGTCCGTCCGCTATGGCGCGTTCCTTTTCCGTGGGCGGCGGGGCGGCTATCACCGTGACGGTCGTCGTCCGGACCAGCTGGACAGTTTTCAGGCCGCGCAGGGTCGCCAATAGCAGTGCGACGGTCTCCTCACTTTCACTGGGTTTGCCGAAATAGAAGGTGAGGGCCATGCGGTGGTTCCCCGAAATGGAAGAGATAGTTCCCAGCGGCATGGAATAGCCGTAATCCAGCTGCATCCTGCGGCTGCGGTAGGACAGGCCCAGGCTCACATGCTTATAATCCCTGCTGCCGACACCCACGGCGCCGCGCACGCCGAAATCCCCTATAAAGGCTTTCGGGAACCAGCGTTCCGCGGCTATCGTCAGCCTGTTGTCGGCGCTTCCGTCGGGCGCTTTTTTTGTTTCCGCCTGCGCCACAAGGTTGGAGATGAGGCTTTTATAATTCACTCCCAGCTTAATCCCCATGGGCAGCCGGTCGGAATCGCCGGAGCCGAAGGCCATGTCCGGGCGGTTGAGGTGAGTGAGCTGCAGCCCGGCCTGGTAATGGTTCATGAAGCTGTAGAGCAGGCCCAGGTCGGTGTCTATGGCCTTGTGGCTGCCGGCGCCGTCCAGCAGCGGGTCCGACTGGCGGGTGCTGATGATGCCGTCGGTAGCGTCCGCGCTTTCGGCGAAATTGCCGAAAGAGCTGTAGAGGTATTTCAGCGTGCCGCCCAGGTGGAGCTCCGACCCGCCGGGGCCCGTATAAGCCAGGCGGCCGTAGGACAGGTACAGGGTATTCTCCCGGTAAAGCCCGCCGTCAAGGGTGAAGGAGTTGAAGGCCCCGGCGAGCGTGCCGCGCCTGCCGTCGTCGAGCGGCTGCGCGTAGGCCAGGAAGGAGGTGCCGAGGTCGGACCCGTCATTGAGGCCGGCCAGGTACTGGGAATAGGCCGCGGTAAATTCAGGCCTGGTCAGCGTGCCGAGCCCGGCGGGGTTGTAATGGGCGGCGTATACGTCGTCGGCCACGGCGGCCATGGCATTGCCCATGCCGGGGCCGCGCGCGCCGGCGCCCAGGTCCTCGAAAGCGGCCCGGACGCGCGGGACGGCGCAGGCAGATATCAGCAGGACGCAAAACAGCGCCGCGGAGAGTCTGGTCCCCGTATTCGCTATTCTGGTCTTCTGCGTTTTCATATCTTCGTCAGCGTATCACAACCAGCGTTCCGTTAAAGGTCTTGCCCTCGGCCTTTATCTGGTAGATATAAACCCCGCGCGGAACCACCGCGCTTCCGGATCTTCCGTCCCAGGTCAGCGTATCGGCCATCTGCGTGCCGGGCTTCATGTCCGCTACGAAAGCGCCGCTCAGGTCGTAGATCTTGCCGGTTATGGAAGAGTCGCGCGGGTTGTCCAGCGTAAAGACCACATAGTCGTTGCGCCTGTCGCCGTTGGGCGTTATCACCTTATTGGACATTTCCTTCACGTCGAAGCTCACTCCGGAACTCCTGGCCAGCGCGCGTATCTGGTACTTGCCGGGCACGGCCGAGCGAACCGTCACCGTCTGGTCCGAGGGGTTCACCGAGCCGAAGACCTTCACGTATTCTTTCCCGTTGTGCCAGTACGCGCCCAGGGAGGCGGAGGCGTCGGAGGCGTTGACCGCGGGCTTGTACGAGGTGAGGGTTTCCGGGGCCGCGCCTTTCATTCCGGAAGGCACCACCATGCCGTTCTCGGTCTCGTAACGGAGGACTATGTCCATTCTCGGGGTTTCAAGGTGGAACTTGTCAAGCTCCGTGCCGGAAGGGGCCTGTATGGGCGCGAATTCCACGGATTTCATCACCTTGCCGCCTTCGTCCCCGCTCCTGTCCAGTGCGGCGAAGAAAAGCGGGCTGCCGGCGGAATTACCGCCCGGTGTTACAATGCGTGTCAGGTCGGCTGGTATCCGGATCCGGGAGATCCTGTCCGGGGCTATGGCGTAGAGGTTCTTATCCGTGTCCACTATCATCGACGTGCCGGGGATCCCGATGGAGTCCACGGCGGCCACCTTGTAGTAATAGACGGCAGCGGGGTCGGGTACCGGCACGGTGATATTCATCGACGAGACAGCCACAGAAGTCACGAGCGTCCAGGCCGGGTTTATCAGCCCCGTGGCGCGGTATATCTCATAGCGGGCAAGTTCAAGGGGCTCCCCGGAGAACCTGAAGCTGGAACCGTCGTTGTTGGAGCTGACCCCGCTCCAGCTTATGTTTATTTCGGTGCGGGCCGGGTTAAGCGAGGCCTGCAGCCCGCCGGGCGACATGGGCGGCAGGTCCAGCAGGCACTGCGTGGACACAAAGAAAGAATATACATGCAGCGTGTTGCGGCTGAAGAAACGGTAGTAATAGGTGCTGTCGAGAAGCAGGCCGCTGGCGCCCTGCGCTGCGGCGGCCGCGCTGGCCAGCACCACGGAACTGTCGGCCAGTATGTCGCCGGTATGATAATCCGCCAGGTCTTCCGGGATCTCGGCGATGGGCTGCGTGCTGGTCTGTACCAGTACCCCGGCGGAAGCGGGATTGTACGGGTTTACCCAGTTGAAAAGCACGCTGCGCGCGAGCGCATCCGGCAGCATGGCGAGGTTCTCTACCGGCCAGGGCCGCGGCGGGGTGCGGGTGCAGGTGGCTATAAGGACGGCGTAGTTCTTGTCTCCCTGCCAGTTAAGACTGGCCAGTTTGAAATAATAGGTTGTGGACGGGCGAAGACCTTCTACGCTGAGCGTCAGCAGCAGGCCCTTATCTGTGTAGGAGGAGTAGACCACCCCGCCGGGGAACAGCGCGCCGAAATTGGTGGAGG
>PEXO01000011.1 GCA_002779045.1 Elusimicrobia bacterium CG08_land_8_20_14_0_20_59_10
TCTTCTCGAAGCCGCGGTGCAGGTAGCCTATTTCCACGTCGGAATCCATTACCCGCTCTCCCTGAACGGTCAATAGCAGCCGTACTATGCCGTGCATGGCCGGGTGCGACGGGCCCATATTCAGCGACAGGCGCCCGTCGGCGAGCTTTTCAAGCTCCCAGTTCTTCGGTGTTTCCGCGTTCTTCGTATCCATTAAATCGTTTCTGCTTCTTCGACTCCCGACAAGAACAGTCTCGCTGCGCTCGACTCCCGACTCCCGACTCCCGACTCCCGACTCCCGACTTCTTAATCCCTATGTGTTATCCTCGGCTGGCGTTTTTTCAGCGGGTAATCCTTGCGCAGCGGGTGGCCTTCAAAACCGTCAAACATCAGTATGCGGCGCAGGTCGGGATGCCCTTCGAACCTGATGCCGAACATGTCGTAGACTTCGCGTTCGAACCAGTTCGCCCCCGCCCAGAGGGGAGTAAGCGAGGGCGCCTGCGCGTCGGCTCCCTCTATGGGGCATTTCAGGCGCAGGCGGTAATTATGCTTCGAGGAATAAAAATGGCAGACCAGTTCGAAGCGCGGTTCGCGCGGCAGGTAGTCCACTGCGGTCAGGTCCATGAGAAAATCGAAGCCCAGGTCTTCTTTTAGGAAGGCCGCCGCTTCTTTAAGGGATGCTTTCTGTATGATAACGGTTTCGTCACCGCGGAAATCGTGAGTGTCCAGCACAGCGTCCGGGAATTTGTTCTTAACTGTGTCCAGCAGGTAGCTCATCTGTATTTCCTGTCCAGCACCGATTCCCCGGAAACTTTCTGCTGAAGTTTAATAAGCCCGTCCAGCACCGCTTCGGGCCTGGGCGGGCAGCCGGGGATATAGATATCCACCGGGATTATTTTGTCTATGCCCTGCACGGTCGCGTAATTGTCGTAGAAGCCGCCGGAAGTGGCGCAGACGCCGAAAGCTACCACCCATTTGGGCTCGCACATCTGGTCATAGACGCGCTTCAGGACCGGGGCCAGCTTTTCATTGACTGTGCCCACCACGAAAAGGACATCGGCCTGGCGCGGAGAAAAGCGCGGGTATTCCGCGCCGAAACGGGAGATATCATAGGTGGAGGCGAAGACCGACATGAATTCCATGCCGCAGCAGGCGGTGACAAAAGGGTAATTGAAGAAGGAGTACTTGCGCGCCCAATTGACCGCTTCGTCCAGGCGCGTGGTGAAATAAGAATGGCCGAAAAGGGTCTCTAATCCCATTCAAGTGCCCCTTTCTTCACCGCGTAGAC
>PEXO01000020.1 GCA_002779045.1 Elusimicrobia bacterium CG08_land_8_20_14_0_20_59_10
CGGGAACCGCCGGGGTGGCCTGCTTTCAGGAGAATATTTTCGCGGATGTACCAACCCTGCACCTGGCTCCTGAGAAAGCTTAGCAGGCAGTGGCTGACGCGGTAATCTTTATCTGCAAAAGCCATAAGGCATGCTATCGGCAGTTTTCCCGGTTTTCTGAACAGGCCGCCAGGCGGCACGCTTATTTTACCAGGTTCTCGGCGTCCTCCAGGATGCGCAGGTCGAGCGCCTCAACGGATTTATTGCCGCCCCCCGCATGATAAGCCAGGCTGTAAAGCCCGCCGAAGAACACCCGTGAGCTCATCTCCGAATAGGCTATCCTGAAATAGCCGTCCTCGCCCCAGTCGGGGCCCCAGCTGTTCTTTACCATGAAATATTCCTCGTCGTCATTGTAGCCCACCAGCAGCACGGCGTGGCCGCCCAGGTACTTCCCGGATACGCGCGAATATATCCCGGACTTGTAATGTCTGAAGTCCTCGTATACCAGCATGGAAGTGGGCAGCGGGCCGTATTTTACCAGGGAGGCCTTCAGCCGGGAAGACGAGCCCCCGGCCACGATCCCCCAGCCGGCTATTTTATTGGCGTCCTTCTGCCAGCCGGCCGCGGCGGCGGAACAGGAGCCGTTGACGGCGGCATAGGGATAGGCGGCTTCCGCCGGCAGCCCCTTATCCGACAGGAAAGCGGGATACAGCGCGCCGCCCTTGCAGCTGCCGGCCTTACTGCAGGAAACGAAAACCTGTTCAGACAGGTCCAGGTCTACGCCGGGCGTGTTCCGGGTACGCAGCATATAAGATTCCAGCGCGCCCGTCATGGCAAAAGCCCAGCAGGAACCGCAGCCTCCCTGGCTCCTGGGCGGCGTGACGAAATTGCCCCCTGAATTTCTCCAGTCAAAAGTCCGGGCAAGGCCCTTTTCCGAGGCTTCAGGCGCCGGCGGCCCTTCAATGGGCTCCAGGCTCAGACCGGTAAGGAAGGCGGCGTCCTGTTCGGAAACAGCGGTCTCGCCGGCCACCCATTTAGCCCCGCTGGCGGCGATGGTATCCTGTATATCAAGTATCTCCATCTTCGTAGCCGCTTTAACCCCGGCGGCGCCCTCGCTTACAAGAGAGAAGACCGTAAAGACCAGCAGCACGGCTCCGGCAATATATTAGTAGTGTCCCATAAACGTACATGAAACCTATCAGAGCGACTTGCACGAAGCAAAAACGCCATATAATCAGGCTTTTGCATCATATTAGGCCCCGAATTCGG
>PEXO01000402.1:0-253 GCA_002779045.1 Elusimicrobia bacterium CG08_land_8_20_14_0_20_59_10
GGCCCCGCCCATGCGGAACACCCGGTCGACGCCGGAAAGCCTGGCCGCCACCAGCACCGGCGGGTCGAGGGGCCGCCCCTGCCTGAAGGGCGTGGCCAGCACCACGCTCTCCACCCCCGCGACCTTGGCCGGAATGGCGGTCATGAGAACGGTCGAGGGATAGCCCACCGTGCTGGCGGGCGCATACGCCCCCACCGTGGATACCGGGGCTATCCTGAGGCCCAGCCCGGTCGCCGGGTCCATCCGCTCCTCC
>PEXO01000402.1:302-6372 GCA_002779045.1 Elusimicrobia bacterium CG08_land_8_20_14_0_20_59_10
GGGCCTCCGTCACATAAGGCAGGGCCTCCGACATCTTCACACCCAGCCAGCCGGCGTTCGCCCGCATTGAGCCCTCGTAGATAGGGTAAATAAACCCTATGCCGCTGACGCCCTCGCGCATGGCGAAGGTTTCCACGTACTGCGGCAGAAAGCGGTAGTTCAGGCGGGTTACCACGATATCCACGCTGGTGCGCGCCCCCCGCGCGCGGACATTGCGCAGGCCGGCGAGCGCCTGGTTATAACTTCCCCGCACCCTGGTAAGCCTGTCATGGACAGCCGCCGTGTGGCCGTGCATGGAGAACTTGAAGTAATTCGCGCCGGCAACCGTCAGGCGGCGCGCGAAATCCGAGTAGGAAAGCATTATGCCGTTGGTCTGCACCCGGATAGTATCGAACCCGCATTTTTTTGCGAAAGCCGTCAGTTTAAGAATATCCGCCCGTATGGTGGGCTCCCCGCCGCCAAATCCTATGGTGCGGAAACCTTCGCGGCGGGACTGCGAGATATCCGCCAGGGCCTCCGCGGTGGTTTTCGGCGGCAGCGGCTTTTTATCGGAGATGGAACAGAAAGCGCAGTTACAGTTGCAGGTGTAACCGAGCGTCAGTTCGTAAACTCTTTTAGCGTTCTCCGCCTTGTCGAGGCTCATAGGCGGCTCATTTAAGCTGCTGCGCCTCCACTTTCCAGTCGGCGTCCGAAATGTCCAGGGCGAGGAAAAACTCACCGCCGGTAAGCAGGCAGACATTTATCACGCCGAAGGCACCCTCTTCGAACGGCTTCATGTCCTTACTAATACCCTGGAGGTATTTTTCATCCTTGGGCGAACGCAATTCCATTTTAAAAACGGTATTTTTCTTTTTTTCGGTCACCGCCACTTTCCAGAGAATGCGCCAGTGGGCATCTTTCGGCAGGTCCAGCTTATAGGTCTTTTTTACCGCCGACTTGCCTTTATAGACGACCACAGTATTGAAGTTGGAAAAATTTTTTTCCGGCTCGACTTCCTCGGTAAGCTCCTTTAGCGTCTTTTTGCTGAAATCAGACCCCTTCCTGGAAGAAGAACTTTCCAGCGGTATAGTTAAAGGCCAGTTATGCTCTACCTCTCCCGAAACTGCGGCTGTGGAAATGGCGAAAGGGAACCCTCTCCATGGCTGGGCATACGCAGCCGAAGAAAATAAAAGGACCGCCGCTGTCATCAAACCCGTTTTTTTATCCATAGGTATACCCCTCCGCGATACTTTTTTTCAACCATCCCCATGCTTATAAGCCGCTCCGCGGCCCTGAAGACCTCCCCCTCGTTGGAGCAGGAGGCGCAGATCTTTATGCCTTTTGCAAGTTTAAGGACCTGCGCCGTGGTAATACCGTTCTTACGGGCAAGAATGGCCAGCATGCATTTTTCCAGATCGGTAAGACCGCGGGCCGGCGGCTTGAAAGCGGCGGCGATACCGGCCTGCCGGGCCGGAATGCCGGCACAGGCCGCCCCCAGGAAACAGCGTTCCTTCTCCGGGCATGGAAGCATTTTCCCGGCGGAAGTCAGATACCTTGAATAGCCGGGTAGAAGGCAGGGCGTGACATCTTGTATCGCGAGCTCCGCGCCTTTCTCTATGCAGAGGTCCGCGGCCTCGCGCAGGACGGCCAGTCCTCTACCCTCGCACAACAGCGCGCTGTCGGGGACGAGCAGGAGTTTATTATATTTCGACCGTTTAAGCGTCCGCAAAGCGGCCGCCGCGCCCGGGAGTTTTAATTCCAGTTTCATCGCTTCACGCCGCGCTCTCCAGAAATTGTCCCAGCGCGTCACAGAACAGCCGCACTTCGCTTTCAGTATTATAAACAAAAAAAGAGGCCCTTAACGACTGTTTCACGCCGCGGCTGCGGTGCAGCGGGATGGCGCAATGGCTGCCGCAGCGCGCGCAGATAAAATGGCGCGGGAGTTCGTTGTTGAGGAAAATATTAAAATCCTGCGCGCAGGTCTTCGGGTTCCTGAAAGAGAAGGCGACTATGGGTGAGGCCGGCGCCTGCGGGGGGCCCAGCAGTTCCACCTCTTCCACCCCGGCCAGGCGGGCGCGGCACAAAGCGGCCAGCCCGGACGTACGCTCCTTTATCAGCCCGATACCGGTCTCCAAAAGGAAGTCTATGGCAGCGCCCAGCCCTATTATGCCGGCGTAGTTCTGTATGCCGGCTTCGAAACGGCGGCAGTCCGCGAAATAGCGGGCCTCCGGCAGCCCCCCTTTTAATACCACATCCAGGACCGTACCGCCGCCCACTTTAAAGTTTCCCAGCCGGCGCATCAGCCCCGAACGGCAGTACAACACGCCCGTCCCCGGCGGCCCGCCCAGTTTATGCCCCGAAAAGGCCAGCATATCAATACCGGCGGCGCGCACGTCCACGCGGTTGGTGGAAAGGTACTGTGCCGCGTCCGCCAGCACCACCGCACCCCGGCGGCGGGCCTGGCGCACCACCTCCTCCAGGCCAAAGGCCTGCCCGGTCACGTTCGACGCCAGGGGCAGGCTTACAAGGGCCGTCCGCGGGCCGATCAGGGAAGTTATGCGGTCCGCGCCCAGCTGCCACCCGCCTTCCAGGCCCGCGATGCGGACCTTTACCCGGCCCCGTTTCTGCTCCTCCAGGAAAGGCAGCAGATTGCTGTGATGGTCGAAAGCGGTCAGCACCACCTCGTTCTTCGCCTTCGTGAACGGAAAACACTTCGCCGCCAGGTTCAACCCTTCCGTAGTGCCGGAGGTAAAAATAATTTCCGAAGGGGTCTCCGCGCCCAAGAATGCCGCGGTCTTCGCCCGCGCTTCGTGGCACAGTTCCTCCACGGCCGCGCTGAGCAGATGCCCGGAACGCCCGCCCGCGCAGGCACCCAGCGCGGAAAGATAATGGCTGACCGCCCGGATCACCTTGCGGGGCTTGAGCACGCTGCAGGCATTGTCGAGGTAAACAAGCTTCTTGCCGCCAGCCAACCGCCCCAGCGCCGGGAATTGTCGCCTTATATTTTTAAGATCCATGATTCATCTTGAGCGAAACCGCTTCCCTCCTTGCAGTTCAGCTGTGACCAGCATTTTTCGCGAAGCGGCAAACACCACGCCACTATAATATTATAGCATTCGGCACCGCGGCAATCATTTAAAGAGGGGATTTGTTCATGCCAGTTAATATATAATCTATGGTAACTACCCAGGTCCCTTGGAATGCGCCCCCCCCTGGCCCTCCCCCACGAGGGGGGGAGGGAAGGGCGAGGTGAGCAGTTACAATCTATGAGGCCTTGAACCATGCACAAATTCAGCATTTCGCTTCTTTGGGATTGCAATGAAAAGTGCCTTTTCTGCGCAAAAGGGCCGCCGCCGCGCGGGGTAAAAAGGCGGCTTTCCGAAGAGGAGGCGCTGGAACTTGTCCTTGATAAAAGGGCTGAAGGCTGCGATATTCTGGCATTTGACGGCGGAGAACCGACGCTGCTGCCCTACCTGCCGGAGCTGGCGGGGCGGGCCCTCCACGCCGGCTATAAACAGGTTCACATACTTACCAATGCGGTGGCGCTTTCCGATAATAATATGGTCCTGGCGCTGCTTAAATGCCATCCCAAAGCGAAGAAACTGATACACTTCGGCGTATCGCTGCACGCACACTTAAAGAAGGATTCCGAGCACCTTACCCGCTCGGCCGGGACCTTTGAGAGAACGCTTACCGGCATACGCAACCTTAATGCCGCCGGTTTTCCCACAACGCTGTATCACGTAATAACCGCCAGGACATACCGCAAGCTGCCTGCATTTTCGGCTTTCATGCTCAAGAACATGCCCGGGATCAGGGGAATAACGTTCTCTTTCATATTCCCGGCCGAACATTTCCGCCGGCACATGAATATTTTTCCCAGGATCACTGAAATCGCGCCTTTTTTCGACCGGGCGATAAACCTTCTGCGCGCCTCCGGAGTAATAGTGAACATGAGCAGCTGCGGCATGGTCCCGTTCTGCCTGTTCAACGGCAATGAACGCCTTTTAATCCGTTCCTTTGCCCGGGACAACTCCGCCGGAGCGGCCTCATATGACACCCATAAATCGGAGGCATTCCCTTTCTTCCTGGAGAACTTCCAACGGATGAACAAGATCAAATCCGCCGTCTGCGGCGCCTGCGTGCTTGATCCGGTCTGCGGGGGGATCTGGAAAATGTACGCGGAAAGGTACGGCCTCGGGGAACTTAAGCCGTACACCACCGGCTATTTCAAAAAACAGCCTTTCTCCGGAGCGGCGGGAACGATAAATATGGACCACGGAGACAATTACCCGGACCCGGCGGCCTATCTCCGGATCTCCATGGCGGCTCTCCGGTGGGACGGGATCAGGGACATAGGGCTGAAAGGCCGGTTGCCGCGGGGGATTTCCGCGGACGAGATTTCGCTTTTTGCCTCAGCTCTTGGCTGCCGCCTGGCAGCCGGGGCGCCGAACCGTAAGGATAAAGGACTGACCCGTGATTTCCATCATAATACCGGCGTTTAACGCCGAAAAGACAATTTCAAAAACGCTTAAGTCCGTCCTGGCTTCGTCCTTCCTGGATTTTGAGCTGATAGTAGTGGATGACGGCTCAACGGACAACACGCAGAACGCGGTCTCGGGATTTACCGTCAGACTCATAAAGCTCGGCTCCCGCAGCGGTTGCGCCTTCGCCAGAAATGCGGGCGCGAAGGAAGCCAGGGGGGAGGTCCTCCTCTTCCTGGATTCGGATGTCTGCGTGCGCGGCGATACCGTTCAAAAAATGCTGGAAACCCTCCGGGAGAGCCGCGCGGACGCTGCTGTCGCGATTTACTCGCAGGAATCCCTTGACCAGGGCTTTTTTCAGAGTTTTAAGGCCCTGCACAATTACAGCTATTCCAAATTCCCTGAACCGCAGATAAGCGAGCATACGGTCTTCTCCACTTTTTGTGCGATGATCAGGAAAGACTTATTCATGGAACTAGGCGGATTTGACATTACATACAAGTCGAACGATGTTGAAGATTATGAGCTGGGCTACCGTATTGTGGACCGCGGCTATAAGCTGGTAAGGAACAAGGCCATAGAGGTGGACCATCATTTCCCGGGGTTCCTGCGGAGCATAAAGCTGTATTACAGGAGAACATATTTCTGGACGGAATTATTTTTGAAGAGGAAAAAATTCGACCCCGACGGCACTTCCCACAGGGACGCCGCCGGGATGCTGGCCGGCTGCCTTGCGGCGCTCTCGCTGCCGGCCGGCGTTTATTTTTTATCAGTTCCGCTGTTCGTGTTTTTCATGCTGTGCTTTTCGGATTTCTTTAAGCTGGCGTTCAGACAAAAGGGCGCGGTTTTTCTGGTGTTCGCGATACTCACCCAGCTGTTTCTTTCGGTGGTCGTCTCCGCCGCCGCCTGCGCCGCGGCTGCGCTGTGGCTCAGGAGATCATGAAGATACTGCTTGCTATCGCCCCGTATATTTCCGACGGCATCTATCCCGCCGGCATGAACGCTCCCACGGCCAGGCGGGGAATAAACCTTATCCAGGGGCCGACGCCCTCCCTGGGTCTTTTATATATAGCCGCCGCGCTGAAAAAAGCCGACCACCAGGCGGCATATTTCGAAGGGGCTTTTTATTCCATTGAGGACCTGAAGCGGCGGGTGGCGGCGGAAGAGCCGGATCTTATCGGTTTTACAGTGACGGCCCCCTTCTGGCCCGCCACCGCGGCGGCGATTAAAGAGATCAGAACATGTTTCCCGCGCATTAAGATAGCGGTGGGCGGCAAACACGTAGACCTGGCGGCCGAAACGGTCATGTCCGAATGCGCCGGGGTTGATTACGCCTGTTTCGGGGACGGTGAAATAGTACTGCCAAACCTGTGCGCCTGCCTGGCGCGGCACGCCCGACCGGCGGACGTAAAAGGCGTGGCGTTCAGAAAGGACGGCAGCACAATAAAGAACCGGCCCGAGACGCTGGTGAAAAACCTGGACGACCTCCCGTTCCCGGATTATGACCTGATAGAATTCCGGCGGTATTCCCCTTCCATCGGCCACTACCTGAGACTGCCCAATATGACCATGATCGGTTCACGCGGGTGCCCGCACCGCTGCCTCTT
>PEXO01000049.1 GCA_002779045.1 Elusimicrobia bacterium CG08_land_8_20_14_0_20_59_10
AGAAGGCGGAAGCATATATTGACCGCGCGGTCAGTATGCGCTATACTTACCGACTGGTAGAATCTCCGGTTCTTATATGCAATAAAACCGGGGCTTCCCGCGTTATGTCGGGACACGATGCCGTATCTAAACCTATGAATATTACCAAAAAAATCTTCATCACGGCGGTGCTGGCGCTGGCGGCCGGCCCGGCGGCCGCGGGCCGGGAACTGGCCCTCTCCTGGGACGAGGCGCTCAGGCTGGCCGCGCAGCATAACCCTTCCGTGAAGGCCGCCCGGGCCTCCATGGAACAGGCCGGCTACAATTACCTGGCCAGTTTGAATTCCTACCTGCCGGCCGTCAGCGTTTCTCATTCGGTCTCCCGCAGCGGCGGGGACAATTCCTCCCCCTCCAGCCGCTGGGGCGCCTCCATCACGGCCTCGGAGGACCTGCTTAACCTCAGGACCGTTTCCAGCGTGAAGACCAGCCGCATCTCCAGGGAGAAGGCGGAGGCGGATTACCGGGGGGCTTGCGCTTCGGCCCGCCAGACGCTGGCCGGGGCCTTTACCGGCCTGCTCTTCGCGCAGCGGCGAGTTGAGGTGCAGAAGAAGATCTTCACCATCCGCGAGGCCAATGCGAAGCTGATAAGGCTTAAATACGAGAGCGGGATGGAGTCCAAGGGCAATGCCCTCTATACCGAAGCGCTGGCGGAGAACTCGGCCGTTTCGGTAAAAAAGGCGGAGCGGCAGGTCAGTTCGGCCCAGCGCGCGCTGCTCGAAGCCCTCGGACTTGAGGATCCATCCCCGGTCAGGGCAACGGGGGATATAAGCGTCCCTTCGTTCGAGATAGACGAGGCCGCCATGATCATGGCGCTTGAACAGTCCCCGCGCATGGTGGCGGCTAAAAAAACCCTGGAAGCGGCCAAGGAGCGGGTCAGCTCCGCCCGCTATTACGCTTACCCGTCGCTGAGGGCCAGCGGCTCCTACGGCTGGAGCGGGGACTATGAGTTCCCGGAAACCAAAAGCTGGTCCATGGGCCTGAGTCTCAGCATCCCGCTTTTTTCCGGCGGCCCCACCTACTATTTCAGGAACCTGTCGGCCAATAAGCAGGCCCTGACCGCGGCCGAGGAAAATTACAAGGCGGTCCGGATAGCGCTGGCCGCCTCTCTGCGCACCGGCTACGAGGATTATTTGAGCGCCGCCGAGACCGCGCTGGCCAGCGTCTCGCTGCTGAAGGCCAATGAGGAGCGCT
>PEXO01000129.1 GCA_002779045.1 Elusimicrobia bacterium CG08_land_8_20_14_0_20_59_10
GGTGAAATAAGAATGGCCGAAAAGGGTCTCTAATCCCATTCAAGTGCCCCTTTCTTCACCGCGTAGACCAGGCCGGCGAAAAGTACGGCGAGGAAGAAGAACATGGCGTAGAAAGCCCCGCGGCCCAGTTGCAGGAAGGAGGCCGCCCAGGGGTAAAGGAACACTATTTCTATATCGAACATCACGAACAGGACGGCCACCAGGTAGAAATTGACCCGCGCCATTCCGCGCGGTTCCATCGCGGGCGGCATGCCGCATTCGAAAGGTTCCTGTTTTACCGGTGTTTTCTTTTTGGGGCCGAACAGTATTGAGAGCAGCGCCATGCCCGCGGCCACGATGAAACCGAAAGCGATAGTCAGGATTATTGCCAGGTATTGCCGCATTACAATCCAATTATACTAAAGTCTGCGGGCTTTAGGCGGGGCCTCTGCAACAGCATTTTTGCCGAAAATCCGTGTATTACGGGGCCATTGGACCTATATGGGTATAGGTCCAAAAGCTTACAGTATTTTCCCCATTCGATGCATGCGGCCGGGGCCCGGTAAAAGGCATAATTCTCTTTAGGTAAGAGGTACTACAAAATTGTTAGGGAGGAATAAAGTGAAAATATTGCTTAGCTTAGTTCTTTTAACCATACCCGCCCTGGTGTCGGCCCAGACGGCCTCGAATACGCTTAGCCTGGTTCAGAACCTGAGCGTTTCGGCGGGTTCCAGCCTGGATCTTGAGAATGCGCGCCTGGACGCCGGCAAGTCGTTCGACGGGGATTATGATAAACCCGGTCACGGCAATAATGGCCACAATGGCGGTAATCATCCCGGTGTGTCCCACCCGACCCCGTATCATCCGCCCAAGCCTCCCAAGCCGCCGGTAGTGGTGCAGCCGCAGCCGCATCACCCGCCGGTGTATAACCCGTACCCGCATTATCCCCATTACCCGCCGGTGTACGACCCGTATCCGGACTATCCCCATTACCCGCCGGTGTACGACCCGTATCCGGACTATCCCCATTACCCGCCGGTAGTGATCAATCCGTACCCCCACCATCACGATACCGTGCCCGTGGTTACCACCCCGATGGACGCCAAGGCCATTGCGATAACCATAGGCGTGATCGTCGCCGTGGTATTGCTGCTGGTACTGATATAGCGCAAGGTTGATAATAAAAAAACACCCTCCGGGAAGCCGGAGGGTGTTTTTTTGCGCCCGCACAAGATTAGGAAGCGTAACGAAATAACTGAAGCA
>PEXO01000403.1 GCA_002779045.1 Elusimicrobia bacterium CG08_land_8_20_14_0_20_59_10
CGCCGAAAAGCATACCGGTGGGTATTGTCACCGCGTCGGAGGACGGTGTATGGTTGTTGGCGAGGTTTATGGCTTCCTTTGACAGATATTCCGAGAGGCTGTAAATAACTTTCGGCATATCCCCGTCGGAATAACCGATGTCTATGAGAAATTTCGGATGCAGGCGCTTCGTCAGCGCGATATAGGCGTTGGCGTAGGTGTCGGTGTTCCTGGAATCCACCTTGACGGTGGCCGACGGGGAGTTCAGCGTGGGCTGCGCGGAGTCGCGGAACTTCAGTACGCCCTGAACGCCGGCCGCCATGGCCGGCCTCCAGGCGCCTTCCGTCTGTATCTGCATTTTAGCGTCCGTGAAAAGCAGCCATAGTCCCACCCGGTCCAGGTAGTCCTTTTTTTCCATGGTCCAGGCGAAGCTGTTCTTGCCGTACAGCCGGCCTATGAAGTAAGCCGCGTTTATGTCCAGTCCCAATCCTATCGAGTTCTTGCCTTTTCCCCGGTAAGCTGTCGGCATCAGCACTATGCCGCTCAGGGGGACTTCCGCTTCCGTATAGGTCGCGGGTTTGGAGGGCCCCGCCTTGCGCGCCGCGGCATGCGGCGCAGTGGAGAACGAGACTCCGCCTGCCGTGCCGGAGGACGGGATCACCCCGATAAGCTGCGCGCCGGCGGCCGCCGGGAGCAGCAGTAAGGAAAAAAGTGTCAGCGTAAGTCTCATAAGAAGAGCGTGACGGCCAGCCTGGTCAGGAGGTTCGCCTCGGCGCCGGCCAGCACATCATCCATAATTATACCAAAACCCCCGCTTAACCCCGTCTCGAGTTTCTTTATGGGCCAGGGTTTAAGCGTGTCCAGCGCCCGGAACAGGATGAAAGCCGCGGCCAGGTTGAAAGGTGTGCGTTCCATGAACAAGATGGCGGTCCAGAACCCGGCCATTTCATCGATCACTATGCGGGGATCGTCGTGGTTGCCGTAGCTCCGCTCCGCCCTCCCCGCCACCCAGACGGAAAACGGGAGGAAGGCCAGGAGAAAAAGCGCGAAAACCCAGGAGGTTTGCGGCAGCAGGGGCGTGAGCAGAAGCGCCAGCAGCGTGCCGGCAAGCCCCGACCCGGTGAACTTCTTGAAGCCGGTAATAGCGGCCGGGAGGTGGCTGATGAACCCTCCGCTGGCCAGGAACCGTATCAGTGTGTCTTTTCGGGGCATGGTGGCAGGCGCCCGCTTTCAGCGCTTGCGTTCGGTCCAGGACTTGTAAAGCAGCGCGCGGTGACCGTGAAGGTACATGAAGCCGCTTATCAGCGTGAAGGCGGCTGCTATGACGGTCAGCCACCAGGCTATATCCGCGGTCAGGCCCGGAAAGATGTCCAGGGGAGGCGGTAAATACCTTGTCCTGGCCCAGATTTTGAGGATGAGCAGTACTAGTATCGTGAAGGCGGCGATAAGCTGTATCGTGGTCTTTATTTTTCCGCTTGATTCCGCTTTCATCACCTCGCCGTTGAGCGCGGCCAGCACCCGGAGCGTGGATATCGTGAGTTCCCTGAGCAGGATAAGGAAGACGGCCCACAGCGGTATAGCCAGTTCGCGCAGGGACGCGAAGGCGAGGAAAACGGCCATCACCAGTATCTTGTCGGCGTAGGGGTCGGCTATGGCCCCGAACGAGGTGGTGGTCTTAGTGCGGCGCGCGATCGCTCCGTCTATCCCGTCGGAAACAGAGGCTATGGTCAACAGGAAGAGGCCTAGGAGCTCGGCCCATAGCTGGTTAGCTATTATAAGCGCAAAGATACCCAGGCTCAGGCCCATGCGCCCCATGGTTATGCGGTTGGCTAGTGTCATTTGTTCAGTTCTTCAGCTCCAGCACTTCCACGCCTTTGGGGGGCGTGAAGGCGAAGATCTCCTTGTTTATGCCGCCGTTCTTCTCGACGGAGGAAAGGCGGGTGGTTATGATGGTGCCGTCAACGTTCAATTCGGCTTCGGCCGGGAAATAATCGGCGGCGGACAGGCGCAGCTTTAAAATATAACCCGGGCCCGAGCGGGGGGTCAGTGTCAGGGTTATCAGCCCGTCTTTTTTCCCCTCCGCAACGGTTGCCGAATTCTTTCCGGCCAGCGCAGCGTAATTCCCGAAATCCAGTATGCCGGATAAATTCTGGTCCTGCGTCCTGTGCCAGGCTTCCCAGGAGGTGCGCACGGCCTGCTTGTCGTCGGCCTTGTATATCCAGATGTCGTTCTTGTCCGTGACTACGATCTGGCGCGCGGGCTTGGTATGCTCTATCCTGAGCAGGTTGGGCCGTATATACCGGAGAGAGCCTTTTATGGACTGCTTCAGCCCCGCCTCTGTAAAATTAATTTCCTGGGTGAAATCGGCTTTAAGGGTTTCCAGCTTCGCGTCCCAGGCCTGGAGCCCGGCGATGACCTCCGCCGCCGGATCCGTTTTCGGCGCGGCTGTTTGTGTGGATGCCTCCACGGCGGCGGCTTTCGCGGGCGCCTGGGGGGCCGTTCCTTTTACCGCGGACTTCTTCGCCGGAGACGCCGCCGGCTTCTTATCCGGGGTCTTCTGGGCTGACGCGCCGAGGGCAAAGGCCAGGAGCAGCGCAACGGTCGCTATTCTATTCATTTCTCGAAAACTCCTCTCCAACGGGCTCTTCTGCCGGCGCCTGCTGCGGCGCTGCATTGTGGGATTTTTTAATGTGCTCCTCTATCCTGTCGAAGAAAATCTCCCAGCGGTTGGAGCCTTCCGGTTTGTGTATGAACCCGCTCATTTCAAGGAGGCTCAGAATATTGGTCGCGCGGGAGGACGAGCCGAAATGGGCTTTCAGCAGGTCCTGTGAGACCCGCTTGCGTTCCTGCACCAGCCGCAGTGCGGCCATCATCTCCACCGACGAGCTGCCCTTCCCGGAGCCCTGGGTCTCCTCGTCCTCTGAAAGGGGCAGGTAGTTGGGGCGCGCCTGGGCTTTAACGAAATCCACCACCTTGCGTATCTCGTCCTCGCTGACGAAAGCGCCCTGTATGCGCGACGGTTTCTGCGCGTCTATCGCCAGGTAGAGCAGGTCGCCTTTGCCTATAAGGGCTTCGGCGCCGGGGGTGTCAAGTATCACGCGGGAATCGGTCTTGGAGGTGACCTGCAGCGCGATGCGGCTGGGGAGATTGGCTTTTATCACTCCGGTTATCACGTCCACGGAGGGGCGCTGCGTGGCCAGCACCAGGTGTATGCCCACAGCGCGCGCCATCTGCGCCAGGCGCTGTATCGCATCCTCCACCACGTTCTTCTGCTGCAGCATCAGGTCGGCCAGTTCGTCTATAACGACCACGATGTAGTATTCCTGCGGCTGCCCGTTCTGGAGCGCCCATTTGTTATAGGAGGCTATGTTCTTGACGCGGGCCTGCTCGAACTTCTTGTAGCGCTTTTCCATCACGCGCGTGAGCGCCACAAGGGATTTGGCCGCATCCTTGGGGCTGGTGATCACCGATACCCTGTCGGGGGCTTCCTTGGGATCGTAAAGGTAGGGGATGTCCTCGTAAAAGGTCAGTTCCAGGCGCTTGGGGTCGATGAAAAGGAATTTAACTTCGTCGGGTTTGTTGCGGAAGATCAGGGAAAGTATCAGGGACTGCATGAAAACGCTCTTGCCGCTGGCGGTGGCGCCGGCCACCAGCAGGTGCGGCATTCCTTCCAGGTTAGCCACCGCTACGGCGCCTTCGGCGTAGCGGCCCAGGGCGAAGGTGAGCGGCGCCCGGGCTCCGTTGAAAGCGGGATCCTGCAGCAGCTCCCGGAGGTAGACCTTGGCGCGTTTGTTGTTGGGGATCTCGAAGCCTATCGCGGATTTGCCCGGGATCGGCGCTATCACCCTTATAGCGCCGGCTGATTTCATAGCCAGGGCCACGTCGCTGCACAGCGAGACTATCGAGCTTATCTTTACACCCGGCGCGGGAGCGACCTCATAGCGCGTAACCACCGGCCCGGGGTACACCCCGGAAACAGTCACCGCCACGTTGAAACTTTTGAGCGTGGTCTCGAGCTGCAGGCGCGCGGAATTTATCTCGTCGTCGGAGGGGCCCACGGCTCCCTGCTGTGCCGGGGGGTCAAGCAGGTCGATGCCGGGCAGCTGGAAATTCTTGAAGTAGGGGTCGGTCAGCTTCTGTACGTCCGCCGCGGTCTTTTTCTCCTGCCGCGCCCGGGCTTCTTTTCCCCCGGCGGACTGCGTCGTTTCGGGCTTGTCACCGGCCGCCGGGGACTTTGCGCGTACCACCTGCGGCCGGCCCGGGCTCTCCGCGGCCGGTCCGGACTCCGGCTGTGCCCCGGCGCGTATTACCGGAGGCGGTTCCGGGATCGGCTTGGCGTCATAAGCGGGGCCCCCGGTCCCTTCCTTTTCCGAGATGATCTTCAGTTTCGCGCTTAGTTCGCGGCGCGCGGCCGCCCAGTTGCGGTAGTCGGAGATGACAGCCGACGAGACCATTTTAAAAACGCGCCGCCAGGAGATATTGAAGAGCAGCTGCACGCCGGCAAAAAGGAGCACCGCGGAGAACAGCCCGGCTCCAACGCCGCCGAAGATTATAGAGAGTTCCCGCCAGAGGAAATCCCCCAGCCAGCCGCCCTTAAAATGTTCCGGGCCGAAACGGGAGCTGAGCATCCCGATAAAGGCGGAAACAGAGCCGAGCGTCAGCAGTATTCCCCCGGTAAGGGTCAGCACGCCTTTGTGCGGCTTGTTCAGTTTGACGAGGATGGCCGCCAGACCGTAAAGAAAGATGAACGGGAATAAATACGCGGTAAACCCCAGAAGATCAATGAGCGCTCCGGCTATGGGCCGGCCTATCCAGCCGCGATCGGACTCGCTTAACATCACCCAGGCAAGCCACAGGCAGAACGAGAAAGACCCCAGCCAGTACAGCGCGTAGGAGAACGCGGAGGTCTTTTTCCTAGCTTGGGCGGCAAGTCTGGTTTTTGCAAAGTGGCGCATAAACGGGCGGCGGGCGCGGGACCTGTTCCCGCGCGCCGCGTTATTCATTCGGAGTCAGCACTATCCTGAAGTTCAGTTCTTTCGGGTAAAGGGAGAGCCTGCCCTGCGCCGCCAGCCAGCCCAGCGCGAGGTAGAGGCTTGAGCTGGAAAGGTGCAGCTTCAGCTTCAGGTCCCAGGAGGTGGCGTCGCCGCCGGCGGCTTTGAGGGTCTCAAGAACGTTCCCGGCGGTCTGGGCCAGCGTGTCGGTGAATTTTGCGGAATCCTGCATACTAGCTCTTCACCAGGAAAAGGTCTCCGTTGGGTTCGACGGGTTTTCCGTTCTCCTGGAGCACCTTCTCTATGACGCAGTCGGTTTCGGCTTTTATCTCATTGAAAACTTTCATGGCTTCGATTATGCAGATGACCTGGCCTTCCTTGACCGGGTCCCCCTCCCTGACATAGGGCGGGCTGGACGGCGAGGGCGCGCGGTAGAAGATTCCCGACATGGGGGCCTTTATTGTTTCTCCACCGGCGTCCGCCGGGGCCGCTGCACGTGAGCTGCCCGGGGCCTTAACGGCGCCGTGAGCCGAAGGCGCGAAGACCGGGATCTGTGGTACGGCGTTATTGTGCTTGCGCACCAGCTTTATATACGTATCGTCCTTGGAAAATTCTATGACCTCCAGCTTGTTGGAGTTCATGAACTGGTAAAATTTATGCACCTGGTCGAAAACTGTTTCCTGGGTTTTGGCCGTTTTTTTCATTTGCTGAGCCTCCAGTTGTATTCCGGCCCCCGCACCGGGTGCGGGGGCCGGATCTTGTTTATTTCCTTGCGGGCTGTCCGGGCTGACCGGACTGCTGCAGGAGTACTTTGCGCGAGAGGCGGTACTTGCCGTTATTCTCCTCTATGCACTTTACTTCTATTTCCTGCCCCATCTTCAGAACGTCGTCAACGCGGTTGATGCGCCTTACGTCGATCTCGGAGATATGAAGAAGGCCTTCCTTGCCGGGCAGTACTTCCACGAAGGCGCCGAAGTCCACGATGGAGACTACTTTGCCCTTGTAGACCTTGCCCACTTCCACTTCCATGCTGAACTGCTCCACCATGTACTTGGCGGCTTCCAGGCTGGCCTTGTCGCAGCTGGAGATGAACACGGAACCATCGTCCTCTACGTCTACGTTGGCGCCGGTGCGCTCCTGGATGCCGCGGATGTTCTTGCCGCCGGGCCCTATGAAGGCGCCGATCTTGTCCTTGGGGATCATCAGCTTTACTATGCGCGGGGCGAACTCGGAGATGTCGGCGCGGTGCGTCGGCATGGCTTTTTCCATCAGGTCCAGGATGTGGAGGCGGCCGCGGGTGGCCTGCTCGATGGCATCCTTCATGATGTTCATGGGGATGCCGGTGGCGAGTTTCACGTCCATCTGCAGCGCGGTCACGCCTTTGCGCGTGCCGGTTATCTTGAAGTCCATGTCGCCGTAGTGGTCTTCCAGGCCGGCGATGTCGGACAGCACGGCGAACTTGGAGCCGTCAGTTATCAGGCCCATGGCTATGCCCGAGCAGGCGGCTTTCATGGGCACGCCGGCGTCGAACAGGCTGAGGGACCCGCCGCAGACGGTGGCCATCGACGAGGAACCGTTGGACTCCAGGATGTCGGACACCAGGCGGATGGTGTAAGGGAATACTTCTTCGGTGGGCAGCAGAGGCAGCAGCGCGCGCTTGGCGAGGTGGCCGTGGCCTATCTCGCGGCGGCCGGGACCCCTGTCGGGCTTCACTTCTCCTACGGAATAGCTCGGGAAGTTATAGTGCAGCATGAACCGGTCGAAGGTCTTTCCTTCCAGCGCGTCGAGCATCTGCTTGTCGTCGGAGGTGCCGAGGGTGGCCACCACCAGAGCCTGGGTCTGGCCGCGGGTGAACACGGCGGAGCCGTGGGTGCGGGGCAGGAAGCCGGGGTCTATGCTGATCTCGCGGATCTCGTCGGTCTGGCGGCCGTCGGTGCGCACCTTGGTGTCGAGGGTGATGCGGCGCCACACTGTGGAGAGGACGTCTTCGAACACGGTCTTGGCCTGGTAGGAGGCCGTAGCGTCTTCGGGATATTTCTGCGTCATCGCGGTGTAGGCCTTGACCCTTATCTCTTCGAGGGCCTTCTCCATGGCTTTCTTCTCAGGCTTGGAGGAGAGAATCCTCTCGATCTCGGCCTTTACCATCTCTTCGACGGCGGCCTTGAGGTCCGCCTTAATTTCGGGAGTGGCGATGGCGGTCTTGGGTTTACCCACGGCCTCGCGCATCTTTACCTGCAGGCGGCAGAGTTTTTCCAGTTCGGGCTTGGCGGCTTCCATGGCGCCGATCAGGTCCGAGTTGGGGAGCTCGTTGCCGCCGCCTTCCACCATCAATATGCCCTGCAGCGTACCGCAGATGACCATTTCCATCTCCGAGGTCACGCGCTGTTCGTTGGTGGGGTTCATTACGAACTTGCCGTCGATCTTGCCTATGCGCACCGCGGCTACGGGGCCGTTCCACGGGATGTCGGAGATCATCAGGGCCGCGGAAGCGGAATTGACGGATACGACGTCCGCGTCGTTCACTCCGTCGAAGGACATCAGCAGGTTGACCACCTGGGTCTCAGTGTTGAAGTAATCCGGGAACAGCGGGCGCACGGAGCGGTCCGTCAGGCGGGAGGCGAGAACTTCTTTTTCGCGGGATTTACCCTCGCGCTTGAAGAAGCCGCCGGGGATCTTGCCGGCCGCGTAGGTGCGCTCTCTGTAGTCGCAGCTGAGCGGCACGAAAGAAGGCGGCGTGTCTTTGGGCTTGTGTGCCTGCACGGCGGTGGACAGCACTACGGTGTCGCCTATGCGCAGGAGCACGGCGCCGCCGGCCTGCTTGGCCAGCGCTCCGGTCTCGAATGAAATGGACTTATCCCCCACCTGTTCTTCAAGGCGGAGCGGTTTTGGGTAGTTTGTCATGTAGTTATTTCCTTAAGCCTAATGCTTTGATGACCTTCTTGTATTCTTCCCTGTTGTTGCGCTCCAGGTAGGAAAGAAGGCTTTTGCGCTGTGAGACAAGCGAGGCAAGGCCGCGCTTGGAGGCATGGTCCTTGGGGTTGGCGGTCTGGTGCCTGGCAAGATACTGAATCCGCTCCGTGAGCAGGGCTACCTGCACTGACGTGGAGCCGGTATCGTTCGGTTTAGGAGAAAATTTCTCCGTTATTTCTCTGGTTTTGTTCTTGGTTAATGCCATTGGTTCATCTCTCTTTGTTCTAGCTTTATTCCTGTTGTTCTTTATTGTATTAATTACTTTCCGCACTAGTCAATGAAAAGCCCCCCAGGCGGGGGTCTGTGACGTCCCAAAAGATCGGTCTATCAGAGGCCTGTTTCCCCCGGTGCCTGTTGGTGCCGTTTCCCGGGTTTCGCGGAGTTCCTTTTTCGGGCGGATTAAAAAACGCGGCATAATTTGTTATCATAACCAGAACTGACTGCCGCAAACGACGGAGCCGAAATTATGAACCCCAACCGGATATACGCCAATAAGATCGCCGCTTTCCTGGATAAGGAGCCGCGGGATTTCAGCCGCACGGACCTGGTGAAGTATATAAAAGAGAACGATATCAAGATGGTGAATTTTCGTTACGCCGCCGGCGACGGCCGTCTTAAAACCCTGAACTTCATAATTAACGACGGAAAATATCTGGACCGCATATTGTCCGCCGGAGAGCGGGTGGACGGCTCCAGCCTTTTTAAAGGGATAGACGCCGCTTCCAGCGACCTTTACGTGGTGCCGCGTTATCGCACGGCTTTCGTCAACCCCTTCTCCAGCGTCCCCGCGATAGACCTGCTCTGTTCCTTTTATACCGCGGACGGCAAGCCGTTCGCCGGCGCCCCGGCCGAAGTGCTGCGCCGTTCCGAGGCGGAGTTCCGGAAGGTTTCCGGTTGTGAGTTTCACGCGCTCGGTGAGCTGGAGTATTATGTTATCTCCCCCAAGAACCCCCTCTACCCGACGGGTACGCAGAAGGGCTACCACGAGTCCTACCCTTTTTCCAAATGGGAGGGCCTTCGCACGGAAGCGATGGCCGCTATAGCCGAAGCCGGCGGCCGCATAAAATACGGCCATTCCGAGGTCGGCTTTGTCCGCACGGAGGATTCGGAAATGTCGCAGCAGGAAATAGAGTTCCTGCCGGTGCCGGCTTCCGAGTCCGCGGACCAGCTGGCGGTGGCAAAATGGATACTTTCCGGCATAGGCAATAAATACGGGGTCGTGCTTTCTTTCGCCCCCAAGATCTCGATAGGCCACGCGGGTTCGGGACTGCATGTGCATGCCTGCCTTTTGCGCGGCGGCAAAAACATAATGATAAGCAAGGACGGGCTTTCAGTTCCGGCCAGGAAGCTGATAGCCGGCTTCCTGGAGCAGGCCGGGGCGCTGACCGCTTTCGGCAATACCGTGCCCACCTCGTATTTCAGGCTGGTGCCGCACCAGGAGGCGCCGATAAACGTATGCTGGGCCTATCGCAACCGCTCGTCCCTTATCCGTATCCCCCTCGGCTGGCTGAACGCCTCCGGCATGGTGAAGGACGCTAATCCCGGCTCCGCCGTTCCCAGGGTGGAACCCGCCCAGACCGTGGAATTCCGCTCCGCCGACGGCTCGGCGAACCTGCATTTGCTTATGGCGGGCCTGTGCGTGGCCGCCCGCCGCGGCTTTGAACGCGCCGACGCGCTGGCTTTCGCGGATAAATACTTCGTGGACAAGAACATCTACCATAAAGAGAACGCGGCGGCTATGGAAAAGTTTCCCAGGCTGCCCTCCTCCTGCTGGGCTTCCGCCGAAGCGCTTGAAAAAGCGCGGGGCATTTTCGAGGCCAGGGGCGTGTTTCCGCCCCAGGTGATAGACAGCCTGATAAAGCGGCTTAAATCTTACGACGACCGCAGCCTTAGCGAGAAACTTTTCGGAAAAGAGGAAGAGATAAAAAAACTGGTGGAGGAATACCTGTATTGCTGATTCCGCGTATACGCTTTGATATGGAAAGGTTCAGGCCGGGGTGGCCGGTGTACGGGCTCGCCGCGGCGGCGCTGCTCGCCGGGACTTTGTGGCTGGCCGACGCCTGCTATTCTCCCGAGGCGCTTCCATACAGCAGGCCGGTCAGCGTTTCTTCCAGAGGCGTGCGCGGCACGCTGGACGCGGCACTTAAGTCCGAGGGGCTTGATGCCCCGGCCCGGTACCGGATAGCCAAGCTGCTCTACGGCAAACTGGACCCCCGCCGCCTGCGCCCGGAGGATTCATACACGGTCGCTTTTTCCACCTGGGGAAAGATGCTGTCCTTTTCGCTGGTCAAGGACCTGAAAAATTATTTTATCTTCCCCGAGCGCGGCGGCAATCTGCGCCTTTCCGTGATCCCTGTGTGGATAAGCACCGCTTCGGTCGCGGCTTCCGGAGAAATCAGCTCCTCCCTGTGGGAATCCATGAGCGCGAAGGGAGTTCCTCCCGCCGTCATACTTGACTACGCGGATATCTTTTCCTGGTCGGTGGACTTCCTGACCGAGGTGCGGGACGGCGACCGCTGGTCGCTTAACTGGACGCAGGCCTCCGACCCGGCCGGCAGGCTGGTCTCGCAGCGCATAAAAGCCGCCGCTTATAAGGGCGCGGAAACCGGCCATAAGGCCGGGGCTTTCTATTCCGGCGCCTATTACGACGAAAAAGGGGAATCGCTGCGCAGCATGTTCCTGCGCGCGCCGCTGCATTACCGCCGCATCTCCTCTTATTTTACCAACCGGCGTTACCACCCGGTACTTAAATATTACAGGCCGCATCATGGCATAGACTATGCGGCCCCCACGGGCACCCCGGTTTCCGCCGTGGCGGACGGCACGGTCTCCTTCACCGGCTGGAAGGGAGGCAACGGAAAACTGGTAATCGTGCGGCATTCCCTTGGATACGAAACCACTTACGGGCATCTTTCGCGTTACGCCAAAGGGATAAAAAAAGGCCGGCGGGTGAAGCAGGGGGCTGTGATAGGTTATGTGGGAACCACGGGGCTTTCCACCGGGCCCCACCTCGACTTCCGCGTCAAGCTCAACGGCAAGCCGCTGGACTTCCTGAAAATAAAATACCGCTCAAGCGGCGTGGTGAAGGGAAAAGCCAGGGAAGCCGTGCGGGCCGCCATCAAGAAGCTGCCCTGACCGGCACTCCCGCGCTATTTCCCGGCCAGTACGGAATCGATGGCCCGGACCATTTCGGGATCGAAAGATTCGGTGTAGCCGGGCCAGACCTTCCTTACTTCATGTTCCTTGTCCAGCAGGAAGATAAAGGGTACGCCCCGGGCTTTGTATTTTCCGTAGAGGTCCCGGCCGCCGTAGGCCATGGGGAACGTGGTCCCGAGGGCGGCCGCGAAATTAGCGGGCGCCCGGCGATCGTTCTGTATGCAAACTCCCAGTATGGTGAAGCCTTTGTCCTTATAAGTCGTATATATCTTTTCAAGATGCGGCGCCGCCTTGCGGCAGAAGGGGCAGGTTTCCGTGAAGAACATAACCATCAGCGGCTTACCGGCGAAATCGGCCAGGTCAATATCCCCGCCCGCAACCGAGGGAAGCTTGAAATAGGTCCGTTTCTTTACATAAGAGCCGGCAGGCGGGATGTTCTCCATTTTTACCACGGCGGTCACCGCGGCGGCGCTCTGCTGCGCCGGAGAAGTCGCGGCGGGCTCCTTTGCCTTGCAGGCGAAACACGCGGCAAGGGCACCCAGGAGCGCCAGCCGGAACATTGATCTGGTTTGCATTAAAAATTTCCTCCGTTAAAGCCGACCGCCGCGGAACCGCAACAAGTTCCATGGCGGTATTATTCTAATATTTTTCGCAGCTCGTCCAAAATAAAATTGGCGGCGCAGGCCCGTATATGCGCGCGGGAGTGCCGGAACCTGCGTTCAAACATAATGGTTCTTTTGCCTTCCGCAAGCGCGAAGAATACCAGGCCCACCGGCTTATCCGGTGTTCCCCCGTCAGGGCCGGCGATACCGGTAACGGCGAAGGCGTAATCGCTTTTGAACTTTTTCGCGGCGCCCAGGGCCATTTCGCGCGCGCATTGGGCGGAAACCGCGCCGTATTTTTTCAGAGTGGAGGCTTTGACTCCGAGGACCCCGGTTTTTGCGGAATTGGAATAGGCGATCGCCGCTCCGAGAAAATAGCGCGAACAGCCCGGTACCGAGGTCAGGAGTCCGGAGGCCAGGCCTCCCGTGCAGGATTCGGCCGCCGAAAGGGTCTTTCCGGCGGCGGCGAGTTTTTTCCCGGCCGCCATGGCCAGGGTCTCGTCCCCGTAGCCGTAGAGCTTTTCTTTCAGTATTCCCGCGCAGAACGGCTTTATCTTCTTCAGAAGCCCGGCAGCGGCCGGAGCCGAAGCGGTGAAATCTACCGTGCCGGGACCTGTAAGTATAGTGAAAGAAGCTCCCGGGAATTTCCTTATCACCGGGCGCAGCAGTGTTTCCGCCCGAGGCTCCGAAAGCCCGGCGATCCTGAACTTTACGAGGTCTACCGCGGGGGCGGCGGGAAAAGCCTCCCGTATCCGGGCGTTCAGGGAGCTTTCAAACATGGGCTCCCATTCACCGCGCGGTCCCGGCAGCAGTATCATCATTTTGCGGCCTTCGCGTAAAATTTCTCCGAAGGCCGTACCGTTGCGGTTCTCCACGCTTTCAGCGCCGGATACCTGCAGGCACTGGTCGCTTAGATTAGGCGGCAGGACGCGGAGGGAGAAAGAGGCGGAAAGGATCTTTTCGCAGGCTTTTGAGCGGACGAGGCGGCGCTTCAGCGTCCGCGCCGCGGCCTGCCTGGTGACGTCGTCGAAAGTGGGGCCGAGGCCGCCGCAGACCAGGACCAGGGCTGAGCGTTCCAGCGCGCCCGCCATGCACGAGGAGATCTCCCCGATATCATCCCCCGAAGACTGTTCCCGTGTTATCCGGAACCCCAGTCCGGCCAGACGCTCGTGGAAGAGCGGGACATAGAGGTTGAGCTTTCCGCTCAGGAGTTCCGAACCGGTGCAGATCATCTCTGCTTTAAGCGCGTGCATATGGATATACAGGGTACAAAATCCGGGCCATACCCGCAAAAGGGGGCGTATTCGATCAACTAAAATGTTACCGGGTGTGCCCTTCCCGTGTCGGTGAGCCTTTTGTACAATACCTGCGGATACATTATGAGGCGAATGCGATGAGCCCCGGACCCTCTCCCTTTATTTCCAAAGCGGCGCCCTGGCTGGCGGCCGCCGCCTCGGCGCTGCTGCTGGCGCTGGCCTTCCCCCCTTTCGGATTCTGGTTCCTGGCCTGGTTCGCCCTGGTCCCGCTTTTCTGGACCGTGCTGAACTCCCCCGACGCTAAAACCGCCGCCAACCTGGCCGGTTTTTTTGGCCTTATTTTCTACGGCCTCTCTCTCAACTGGCTGCTGAAGATCTTCGGGCCGGCCGGTTTCTCCTTCTGGTGCGTCTTCGCGCTGTGGACGGCGCTGCACGCGGCGCTTCTGCGCTACGCCTGGGGCCTCCAGGTCCCGGCCGGCAGGGGCGCCCTTTTCTGGCCCTTATTGTCGGGGCTGGTCTGGTGCGGGCTGGAATATTTCAGGTCCGAGACCTGGTGGCTGGAATGCGGCTGGCTGGCTCTCGGCTACAGCCAGGAGCGGGCGCCGGCATTTTTCCAGTTCTGCGGCATACTCGGAGTATACGGCCTGTCCGCGCTGATAGTTTCGGTCAATTCGGCTTTCGCGCTGCTTTTGACGGGGCGCAGGCTGCCGGCTGCCCTGGCAGCGCTGTTAATACTGCTCCTGCCGCTCTGGGGAAAACACCGGATAAACTCCTTCCGGGCCCTGGACGGCAAGCCCGTTTCCGTGGTTTTGGTGCAGGACGAAAGCAGTTCTTACACGCGCCTGGCCGCGCTGGGCCTGGAGGCGGGCGCTAAGAACGCCGACCTCCTGGTCTGGCCGGAATATTCTTTTTTCGTGCGCTATGGCCAGGAAGATCTTTACAGGGAGCTGCTGCGAAAAAGCCTGAAGGAACTGCCTGCCGTGTCGGTGATCGGTGCCGCCATACTGCCGGATAAGATCAAAAAGATCAGGCTGCGCAACTTTGCCTGGGTGCTCTCAAAAGAAGGCGCGGAACTCGGCCGCTACGATAAGCTCCACCCTATTCCCTATATTGAAAAGACTTTCCGCCGCACCTTTAAGAACCTGGCGCCGAACCCGGCCCCGGCGCCAGTAAAAACCCCGCTGGGCGAACTCGGCATACAGATCTGTTATGACCTCGACTTTGAGAACGGAACCCGGGCAATGGCCCGGCAGGGAGCGAACCTCCTGGTGGTCCCGAACCTGGATCCCTCGGAATGGGGCAAATGGCAGCATCTTCAGCATTCCGCCATGGCCCCGGCAAGGGCCGTGGAAGCCGGGCTCTGGCTGGTAAGGGCCGCCTCTTCCGGAGTTTCACAGATAATAGACCCGCTGGGGAGGGTGAGGGCCTCGCTTGGGCCGGACCACTCCGGGACGCTTTCGGGAACGGTCTATATGCTTGAGCCGGGGACCTTTTATTCAAGCCTGGGTTGGGTGTTCGCGCCGGCCTGCCTGGCCCTGACGCTCCTGCTTATTCTTGCGGCGCTATTGCGCCGTTACCTTCACCCGGGAAAATAGTGTCCGGCGAAGTCGTCGAGCTGTGAATCCTCCTGGATATTGCACTTGCGGGTGAAAACTATTTTGCGCTTTGAGAACGGGAATACAACGGGTTCCGCTCCGGAGAGCCTGGTGATGTCCTCTTTATAGGCCGCGGGAAAATCCGGCGGCCAGCGTTTTATGACCGGCTCGCCGGCCTTGGCCGCGGGAGCACGGCCAGGCGGCGCAGGCGGACCGGGCTTTTGACCGGATTAAATGACGGGCGGGGGGCTTCCCATTGTATTCCGCGCGGTTTATTTGGTAAAGTTAGTTAAGGCTAACTATTTGCATTGCGCCTGACTCTATGGAACTCTCGGACAGCCTGCAGGACTACATCGAAACGGTTTATCTCTTAAGCCGCAGGACGGGTTATGCGCGGTCCAGGGATATAAGCCGCGCCCTTAATGTAAGCCGTCCCTCCGTGAACGCGGCGCTGAAAAACCTTGCCGCGCTTAAACTCGTGGCCCATGAGCATTACGGCGATATCAGGCTGACCCCCTCCGGCAAAACGGTTGGCGCCAGGGTGGCGGAACTCCATTTCTTTCTGAAGGATTTCTTCGTGTCCGTACTTGGACTGGACGGTGACGAAGCCGGGAATGATGCCTGCCGCATAGAACACGCCATCGGACGCAAGGCGCTGAGGAACCTAAAACTGCTGGCAGAATATCTCAGGACGGCGCGGGGCGGAGCCCTGAAAGCAGAAGTCCTGGCTTTCATCAGGAAAAAGAACTCCCGGAAGGAAAGGGCATGAATACCGGCGACATCTCTGACCTGCTCTCGATGCGTGAGAACGAGAAAGGAATTATCTCCGAGATAACCGGCGGCCCGAACCTGGCCGTAAAATTAAAGGCCATGGGCATACATCCGGGCCGCCAGGTGGCCAGGCGCACCCCGGAGGGATGCAAGGGGCCGGTAGTAGTCGAAGTAATGGGTTCCAGGGTGGCCCTCGGACGCGGCATGGCTTCAAAAATAAAGATCAGGCTAACCGCCTCCCGCATACTTCTGACCGGCAATCCCAACGTGGGAAAGAGCGTTGTTTTTTCGCGCCTGACAGGCCTTGACGCGATCTCCTCCAATTATCCCGGTACCACCGTTTCCTATACCACCGGTTCGGCGGTGTTGGCCGGAGAACATTTCCTGATAACCGATGTTCCCGGCGCGTACAGCCTTTCCCCCGCCAATAAAGCCGAAGAGGCCGCCCGGGCCATGATCGTGGACGGGAAAAAGGACCTTTTAGTGCATGTTCTTGACGCCACTAACCTGGAGCGTAATCTTTTCTTCGCACTGGAAGTGATGGAACTCGGTGCTCCGATGATAATGCTCCTCAACAAGTTTGATATCGCCAGGCGCGGCGGCATAACCGTAGACCCGGCGCGGCTTGAAGCGCTGTTGGGCGTGCGGGTGATGCCGTTCGTAGCCACCACCGGCGAAGGCCTCAAAGCATTGAATGATTCCGTCAGGACCTTTCTCTACGGCGGTCTTCCGGTCGTGAAGCGCGCCGCTTCGACCGCCGACGAAAAATGGAAATTAATAGGCCAGGCCGTGGGCCAATGCCAGAGCGTGGCCCATAAGCATCCCGGCTTCCTGGAAAAACTTGAGGACCTGACCTCAAAGCCCTCCACAGGGATACCCTTCGCCCTTGCCGCCCTTATCGCCGTTTTCTTCATTATAAGGACGGTCGGGGAAACGCTCATAAAGTATGTCCTGGACCCGCTCTTCACCGGTTTCTATATGCCCGTGCTGGAAAAAGCGGCGGAGCTCACTCATTTACACGGGGTACCGCGGACTCTTCTTCTGGGCTCAGTTCCAAACCCGATGGAAGGCTTCGGCCTGCTGACCACCGGCCTGTATATTCCGCTTGTCACGGTACTGCCCTATCTCGTCGCTTTTTACCTGGTCCTCGGCTTCCTGGAGGATATAGGCTACCTCCCCCGCCTCTCGGTCCTGCTGGACAATTTCATGCACCGCCTCGGCCTGCATGGCTACGGTTCCATCCCGCTTATGCTGGGGCTCGGCTGTAAAGTGCCAGCGATACTTGCCGCGCGGGTCCTTGAAAACAGGCGCGAGCGCGTTATAGCCGTAGCGCTCACCCTCGCCGTAGCGCCGTGCATGCCGCAAAGCGCCATGATATTAAGCATTCTTTCACCGTACCCTCTCCGGTATACCCTGGACGTCTTCGCGGCTTTAGCCCTGGCTGGTCTGGGGGCCGCCCTCCTGCTCAGCCGGCTGATAAAGGGTGAAACACCGGAGCTTTTCCTGGAAATTCCCCCGTACCAGTTCCCTTCCCCGCGCGCGCTTTCGCTTAAGGTCTGGCTGCGCCTGCGCGATTTCTTCCGGGAAGCGGCGCCCATGATCTTGTTCGGCGTTCTCCTGGTCAATGTGTTCGACATGACCGGCCTGCTGGCCTCGGTTTCCCGCCTGTTCCGCTACCCGGTTGCTTCTTTCCTGGGCCTGCCGGCCGATACGGTTTCGGTCATGACGCTGGGGTTTCTCAGGAAGGATATCTCCATCGCCATGCTGACGCCGTTCCATCTTCTGCCCGGCCAGCTGGTGGTCGCGTCCGTTTTCCTGAGTCTTTACCTCCCCTGCCTGGGCAGCTTCATGGTGACCATTAAGGAACTGGGGTTCAGGGATGCGCTGGCGGTCATAGCGCTTAATTTTTTCGCCGCCGCCGGGTTCGCGGCGGCGCTTAACCTGGTGTTTTTGTGAAAATGGCTAAAACGATCTGCAGGGCGGTGTTCTATCTGCTCCTGGTCTTTTCCGGAGTGGTGGTCCTTGTTAATATTTGGGTGGGGTATAAAACAAAGGCGTATATCTTCGACGATATTTCCGAACTCCGGACTAATAAGACCGGCCTCCTGCTGGGGACGACGCCGTTCATGAAAGGCGGAAAACCCAACCCTTTCTTTGACAACAGGATAGACGCCGCGGTGGAGCTATACAACACAGGAAAGATTTTAAACATCATAGTCAGCGGCGACAACCGCGCTCCCGAATACAATGAGCCGGACAAGATGAGGCGGCGGCTTGTGAAACTGGGGGTCCCGGAAAACCGCATTTACCTGGATTATGCGGGTCTCAGAACATTGGATTCGGTGGTAAGATGCCGGGAGATCTTCGGGCAAACGGGTTTTACCGTTATCTCCCAGCGGTTCCATAACCAGCGGGCGGTGTTCCTGGCAAGGGCTAAAGGATTTGATGCGATAGGCTTTAACGCGAAAGACGTGGGTTATAGGGCGGGTTTTAAAACCAGGTTCAGGGAATATTTTGCCAGGCTGGCGGCCGTTGGTGATCTGCTCACTTATAAAGAACCACGGTTCCTCGGCGAAAAAATAGAGATACAGGACTGAGAGTGTTCAGGCCTGGATCTGACCTTTTGTGAATTATCCAACGATCGGCAGGAGCGGAGTGCCCAGGGCAACACGGGTCTTTTGGCAATGTTAACTCCGGGAGATCCCAGCCATAATATTGCAATGATAAACACAAATTCCGTTCACGGGGAGTCCTGGCTGTGTAAATTGCCTGCTGGGAGCCGGTCCTGATGAATGATAATGACGAGACCAACAATTGTTCCCTGGTGATACGGCTTTACTACAACGGCAACGGCATCCTGCTGACCGGTGACGCGAATTCCGAGATCGAGCGCGAAATGCTGAGCCACTTTCAATCGGGGCTTCAGTCCGACATACTCAAGGTCGGACATCATGGCTCGCGCACTTCCACCAGCGACGCCTTCCTGGCGCGCGTGCGGCCGGACTACGCTTTTATCTCCGTCGGCATTAACAATAAGTACGGGCATCCCCACCGGGAAACCATCGACCGTCTGGTGAATGCCGGCGCCAGGATCTACATGACCACCGCCGGAACGCAGTCGTTTACCATTCCCGCGCCGGACAAGGACGCGCCCGGGCCCGCGAAGGTGATAATCGCGGAAGAACCCGCGGTGACGGCTGAAAACCTGTCGGAAGGGCAGTTCTCGCCCATGACCCTGACCTGGGACCCGGCCGCACTGGAGAATATAAACTTACCGGTGCTGGATCAGTTAAAGGCCAAAGCCGCTTCCGGGCAACTTGAGGAATAACGTTTGTCTGTAGTGTCCCAGCTATAAATTCGCAGAACATCGTATTCGGCATAAACGCATGTTTGGCCGCCTGATGGGCATAGCCCCCTTATACGGCACAAACGCATGTTTGACATTACTGCCCGGTTTTAATTACTCTAATTGCATGATCAACCCGGAATATAACGGTATACTGGCGGTGGCGTTCCTCTTCCTGGGGCTCGGGGCCGTTTCGCGCGCCGCCGAGCCTCCGCGGGCTAAAAAAGTGCCGTACAAGCTTGAAAAGCACGGCCAGGTGCGGGTGGACGATTATTACTGGCTGAAAGAGCGCGGCAACCCGGAAGTGACGGCCTATCTTAAGGCCGAGAACGAGTATACGGAGGCCGTGTTCAGGCCGCTGGAACCTTTGCGTGAAAAGTTATTTAACGAGCTGAAAGCCCGCATAAAACAGGACGATTCCACCGTCCCTTTCAAATACGGCGGCTATTACTACTACAAGACCTTTAAAGCCGGGAAGGAATACCCGGTGTATGCCCGCAAAAAAGGTTCGCCCGACGCGCCCGAAGAGGTCGTGCTCGACGTGAACGAGCTGGCCGCGGGAAAAGGTTTCTGCGACGTGCGGTTCCCCGTCATCCGCCCGGACCATAAGATGATAGCCTATGCCATGGATACCGGGGGCCGGCGCTTTTACGACGTGTATTTTAAGGACCTGGAAAGCGGGAAGGTCTACGGGGAAAAAATAGAGAGGACGGCGGGCAACCTGGCCTGGGCCAATGACAACCGCACCCTGTTCTACGTTAAGCAGCACCCTGAGACGCTGCGCTGGGAGCGCGTACTCGCCCATGAACTGGGCGCCGCCAGGGACAGGGAAGTCTACCACGAGGCGGACGAGACCTTCGAGGTCGGCATTTCCAGGTCGGCTACGGAGAAATATATCTTCATCCGCACGGGCGCCACTCTTTCCACCGAATACCTGCTGATAGACGCCGATGCCCCCGGCGCGGCGCCGGTACTGTTCGCTCCCCGCAGTCCGAAACTTGAGTATGACGTAGAGGACGGCGGCGAAAAGTTCTATATCCTCAACAACGACAAAGCGAGGAACTTTAAGCTTTCGGTCTGCCCGTCCAGCGATACTTCCAGGGCGTCCTGGAGAGATCTCGTGCCGCACCGGGACGAGACGCTCCTGGAGAATCTGCAGGTGTTCTCGGACTGGTTCATCCTCCTGGAGAGGGCCGATGCGCTGGGACGTCTCCATGTCTTTAACCGCGTCACCGGTCTTGACAGTTATGTGGATTTTAACGAGCCCGCCTACCTG
>PEXO01000342.1 GCA_002779045.1 Elusimicrobia bacterium CG08_land_8_20_14_0_20_59_10
CGAATCAACCCGTTGATTCTTCGCCCGCGACGGACGGGAGCGGGGTCTTTTTCGGTTCGAACGACGGGAGAATGTACGCCCTGGACATGGGCACCCGCTCCGGGAAATGGGGCTCTCTGGGACAGACTTTGGGCGCGTACGGCATAATGACCGCGGCCGTCTCTTCCGCGGTGTACGCGGTTCCTTCCAGCAATATGGGCGAGATGTACAAACTGAATTCCTCGTCCGGAGGTCCGCTTGGCAAATACGAGCCTTACTCGGCGGGTTCCGGCCTGATGGAAACGGCCTCTCCCGTTCTGGCCGGAGACAGGGTGTATTATTCCGCCGGCAACTCTCCACATACCCTGTACTGCCTGGATTCGGACAGCCTGGGCTTCATTTCAAGCGCTCCCGCGCTCGGAAACACCTCGGTATTCGGCATGCCGTCCTCTCCGGCCATGGCCGGCGCCGTTATTTACGCCGGTACCGCGGACGGGAGGCTTGTCGCTATAAGCAGTTCGGGAGCCGTCCTGCAGGAAATAACATTGCCTTCCTCCTCCCACTCTTCTCCCGCCGTGTCCAATGGGCGTGTTTTTATAGGGACCATGGGCGGGAAGCTCTGGGCTTACAAGGCCGCTGAAATCGCCGCCATCTCGACCCCCGGAGAGCATGAGCTGGTCAAGGACACCATAACCATAAGAGGCTATATTAAAAACCCGGCTCTCAGCGGCTACGAGCTTTATTATGGCGCGGGCGCGGATCCTTCCGCCTGGACTTTCATAAGCTCGGCGGCGGCCGCCGTTGAAATCGAGAACGGTATACTCGGATACTGGAGCACGCAGAGTTCACCCAACGGGCTCTACACTATCAGACTTAAAGTCCTTCCCTCCCAGCAGGATAACTTCGCGCTGACTACCGTCAGGGTCAATTATCCGCCGCTGCCGCCCGCGGAGCTGACGGCTTCCGACGTGCTTAACGACGCCGGAAATAAAATCCAGCTTTCCTGGACCCCGTCGTCCTCCATGGTGACCGGCTACCGGGTATACAGGAGCTCGTACGGGGTTTTCAGCCTTCTTTCCGAAGTCAGTTCGAACACGGTTTCCTTCACGGACCCGGCCGCGCCGACCGGCGTGATGTTCACCTACCTGCTCAGGGCTTATGACGGTTACGTGGAATCAACCGATTCGAACCACGCCTCGGCCGCTTCGGTGAACGACAACCCCCAGGGCGATGTTATCCCCCCGGCGGCGATAACGGATCTGAAGGCGGCGCAGGGCGCAAAAGGCGGCAATATCGTTTTAAACTGGACCGCGCCG
>PEXO01000087.1 GCA_002779045.1 Elusimicrobia bacterium CG08_land_8_20_14_0_20_59_10
ATCTCGGCCTTGCGGACCTCGTTGAGGGCGTTGTTGAGGTGCCGCATCACGTGGAACTTGTCGTAGATGATCTTCACGCCGGGGCAATGCGCCCGGAAGCTTTTGGCGAAGGCCTTACACATATCCATGACGGCATGGGTGATGCGCGCCGTGCGCTCACGGCCGAACCAGCGCCAGAAGCGCTTGAGCCGCTTCTCGGAGCGGCCTTCTACTATGTGCAGCAGCTCGGGGCCCCGCGGGCCTTCCAGCGCGCTGAGTAGCGTCCAGTACTTGTGCCCTTTGCCCACACCAATCTCGTCGACGCCCAATACCGTGATGCCGTCCAGGTCGCGGCCGGACTGGACCTTCTCCAGCCCGGCCTTGTCGATATCTTTCACCGTGTGGCGGTGCAGGCCGAAGAGAAGAGCCGTGGCTTTGACGGTGGTGACCTTGCAGAGTTCGTAGACAAGCGCGCCCAGGGCGTGTGTCACCCTGGGGCCGCGCACGTCGGCGAACGCCAGGGTCTCCGTGCGCACGCCGCAAACCGGGCAGTTGACCCGGTAGCGCTGGAAATACAGGGTGGTCTGGTGCCCCCAGAGCGGCAGGTGGCGCAGTTCCTGCCAGCTGTGGTCGTAGGCATGGGGGACTACCTGGCCACAACAACTGCAAATGTAGTCCTGCCGGGCACGTTCCAAAGTGATACGGACCATGCTTTGTCCCGGCTGACCGCTGATTTGGTCTATAGCAATCACGCTATACCCTTGAATTCCGAGCAATTCTGTGAGATAATATTCCTGCATCTGGAGCGGCCCTCCTGCCTTGATAACAGGAAGTATACCGCTCCAGGTGCTCTATTTCCAGTACCTTATACCCACACCTTCATGCCATGAGCCTCTTTTGCGGATGTTCCAGGCGTGTGTCCCCGACCGCGCCAAAAGGACCTGGTCATGAAAAAAAACCTGTTTCTCGGTTGGGCATTCATCTTTACGTTTTCACTTGCACACGGCCTCCGGGCCAATGCCGCCGCAGACAAGGCGGCGGAGACCGCGGTGAAGAAGGCCGCTGGAAACGCGGCGGACGCCACCCCGCCGGCTGAAACCCCGTCCGGCACAAAGCCGGCCAAGCCGGCCAAACCCGGACAGGATCCCGCACAACCGGCCGACCCCGGCAAGCCGGACAATCCCACTAAGCCTTCCGAGCCCCCGTCGGGCACGCAGCCGGCCGACCCCGCAACCCCGGGAGAGAACCCGGCCACCCCCGCCGAGCCCGGCAAAAAGGACGACGCGGAAAAGAAAGAAAAGAAAGAAAAGAAAGAGAAGAAGAGGAAAAAGGACAAAAAACCCGGCAAGCCCGGCGGCTCTTCCGGCATTTCCGCCCCTGGCGTAGGCGGGGCCGGGCAGGGCGCGGCGGTCGGGGCCGGCGCCGGGCTTCTCGGCGGCCTCCTCCTGGGAGGCAAGGACAAGGACGAGAAAAAAGAAGAAAAAAAAGGCAAAGAGAAAAAGAAAACCAAGACCAAAACCGCAGCAGCGGTTTCAACGGGAACCGTTAAACCCGGCGCGGCACCGGAAGTTTCCACGGAGGCCGCCCCCGGCGCGGCGCCCGCGCCCATAGCTCTTTTCTCAGCCGGGAAAGGCCCCGCTATCGCCGTTTTCCCCTTCACGGGGGAAGGGGGGGCGGAGTTCTCGGCCCTGCTCTGTGAACTGCTCGGCGCGGACCTGAAGGTCTACAACCCCGCACTCCTGGCTGAAAAGAAATACGACCCAGCGGCCATAACCCGCGTTTCCGCGAAGAAGATAGCCGCGGAACTGGGTGTGGAGTACCTGCTTACCGGGAAAGCGAACAAGAGAAGCGACATCCTTTCGATATTTACGGCCCTGCTGCGCGAAGGGAAGACAGGCGATGTGAAATTGACGGATAATCAGAATATCCGCTCGCCGGAAGCCCTGAAACCCGCCGCCGCGGCTGCGGCCGGGAAAATAAGGAAAAAGCTCTCCTCCTCTATATAGGCCCGCCGGTCCCTGAATACGGCAAGAATATTTTCAAATGAAAATAAATATTTTCATTTGAAAATATTCTTTACATTAACTCCCCCCTCCCGCAGACCATAAAGATCTAACCCCCAATGAAACCCGGCAGAACTCCCTCCCGGGAAGATGTTGGCATAAAAAATGCTCCGTATCGGGTATACGGAGCCGAAGCTGAGGAGATAAGATGAAAAATATCGAGATAAAGAACGCGATCCTGGGAGCCGGGCTCCTCCTTGCCTGGATAACCGTCCCCCTTATAGCCGCGCAGCAGCCCCTGCTCAGCGACGACAAGGGCGACGCCGCCTTCCTGGAAGACCTTTCCCGCGTAAAAGCCGTAGCGGAAAAAAATATTGCCTCCGGAACTCCCCGGCCGCAGGCCCGCGACGCTTATGTCGCCCGCCAGGTGGAAAAATACCACCGCTTCAATAAATTCGCGAAAGAAACGCTGGCGCCGCATTCCCGCGCCATAGCTGAAGGCCGCAAAGACCCGGACAGCCTCCTGGCGACGGGAAAAGCCCGGCTGGCCCGGGACGGGAAGTCGTGGGAGGGTCATGACTGCGTGGGCACCGCTAAACTTTTCAAACGCGATCCCCAAGGCGCCGAGGAGTCTTTCGGCCGGGCGCTCGAAGCCGCTCCTGCGGAAATGCGCGGCTGGTACCAGTATATGCTGGGGCTGACCGCCCAGACCGGCAGCGAACCCGACAAGGCGCTGGCCTGGCTGGATAAAGCCATAGAGGACGACAATAACTGGCTTGCCGTAAAAAGCGCCCATCTAAACAAGGCCGCCATCTACGTTTCCCGGAGCTCTTTTAAAAAAGCCGCCGCCAGCCTTGAAACATATTTTTCGATGGCGCGCGGGACCGAAGCTAAACTGATAGCCGCCGGCCCCATCTGCAAAATGACGATCTCCGCCGGCCTCAAGGTCGGCGGCTGCACTGCCAACTAAACTAACGGAGGAATGAATAATATGTCCAGCCCCGAAATTGTGGAAGTAAAAGCGACCGGTTGTTCCGGCTGCAGCGTCTGCGCCGTCTGCGCGATAACCGTGCCGGCCGCCGTAGCGGTGGGAGTTGACGGTGTGGCGGCGGTGGCCAGCCTCTGGGAATAAGCCCGCCGCCGGAAACGGGCGGCGCCGAAGGGCGTCTCCCGGACAGGCCGGGAGAAGAGAAAACAACACCATGAAGAAATACCTCAGACTGCCGGACGGTTCCATCTTCCAGAAAAGGCCCGCGGGGGCTACGCTCTACCTTAAGAGCGAGACGGAGCAATGGGGAAAGAAGCGAAGGCTGAGCGTCAATATGGACGGCGCGAAGCTCCTGGAACTGTGCAACGGGAAACTCCCCCGGGAAGAACTGGTAAAAAAACACAATTCGCTCTACCCCGGCAATATCGTCGCCGGTGATACGGCTGACAAGTTCTTCGCCAAAACGCTGGAGGCCGGCATGGTGGAGGCTTCGGCGGAGCCGGTGCGGTCGACCTCGCGCGTCTGCGGCTCCCACGAACACTACTACCCGCAACACAATACGATTGAAGTGACCTCGCAGTGCAACTATAAGTGCAAGCACTGCTACAGGGAAAGTTCCCCCTCCGAAAACCTGCACCTGGACCACGAGAAGCTCATGAAGTACCTGGACGAGTTCAGGGACCACGGCGGCTCCGTTATAGAGATCACCGGCGGGGAGCCCATGCTCTACAGGAACTTCTTCGAGCTGGTGGACTGGTCCTGGCGCAACCTCGAGGTGGTGGGGGTGCTTACCAACGGGTATTACCTGCAGGAAGAGGCCATAGAGCGCCTGCTGCCCTTCCGGGAAAAGCTGGTCTTCAATATAAGCCTGGACAGCCACAGGCCCCAATTCCACAACGCCTTCCGCGGCAAAGAGGACGCCTTCGAAAAAACCACCCGCGCCATGGAACTGCTGGGCAGGAACAAGTTCCGCTTCCGCCTTTCAATGAGCGTCACGCGGGATAATTTCTTCGACATGGAGGGGACCGCCGAGCTGGCCAAAAAGTACGGGGCGGCGTATTTCGGCTGCAATATGGTGCAGGACCTGGGGCGCGGCGGGGAACTGGTCTCCGGCATGACGGAGGCCTTCAGGAAGGACCCGGAACGCCACGCGGCATACGAACAGATGATCCACGAGAAGTACAAGGGCTTCCTGCATATCGTTTCCGAAGAAGGAAAAAAGCAGCTGGAGACCGGCAACTGCGGGATAGTGCACACCACCGTCACGGTAGGCCCAGACGGGGAAATGCGCCCCTGCGCCATGTTCGACAGCGGCCTGCGCATAGGCAATATCTACAAGCAATCCTTCGAGGAGATCTTTCATTCTACGCTGGGCGCTGCCTTCAACGCCATGCACGCTCCGAAGAAGGAGCTCTGCGGGGACTGCAAGATGCTGGGGATCTGCAACGGCTGCATACTGCGCGGCATAAAGACCGGGCTTGCGCAGCCGGACTGCAAATGGCTCAAGTCCGTAGATATCCTTAAATATATTTCCCTGCCGCCAGAAGAGAAGAAATGCGGCAACCTCTCGGAGCCCAATTATGGATGAGATACTGGAAGTAAAAAAACTCGCCAAGAAATATACCCCGACAGCGGGCGTGGAGGAAGTGAGCTTCACCCTTAAGCCCGGGCGCATCCTGGCCTGCCTGGGCCACAACGGCGCCGGCAAGACCACCACGGTCCGGGCCCTGCTGGGACTGCTGAAGATAGATTCCGGCGAGGTCCTCTACGAAGGCAAGGCCTTCGACGTGAGCTCGGCCGCCTATGACCGCGTGCGCCTGAACTACGGCGTCTGCCTGGACACTCCCGGCTTCTACCCGAACCTGAGCGCCCTTAAGAACCTGGAGCTGTTCGCCGGCCTGTACGGCCTGCGCGGCGAAGATTTTCTTTCCCGGGCCGAAGACCTGCTCAAGAAGCTGGAGTTGCACGATCGCCGCAACGACCAGGTGCGGACCTATTCCCGGGGAATGGCGCAGAAACTGGCCCTGGCCCGCGCCCTTATTCACGGACCGAAAGTGCTGTTCCTCGACGAGCCCATGAGCGGACTGGACCCGGCCGCCCGGGTGCTGATGCGCGGCTTCCTGGGAGAGCTGGCGGAGAAAGAGCACATGGCCGTTTTCCTCACCTCGCACGACCTTAACGAGGTCGAGCAGTTGGCCCAAGAGATATTTATCCTGGAAAAGGGCCGGGTGATCCTTTCCGGGACCCTGAAAGAGCTGAAGGCCTCCTTCATGAAGTCCTTCAGCTATGAACTGACGCTCTCAACCGCGCCGGGGGAACAAGCCGCGGCCGCGCTGGCGGCGGAGCTGGGCGCTGCGAAATACGCGGCCGACGGCGCGGTACTGCACCTGGAGCTGGACAGGGAACTGCAGCTGGAAACGGCCGCGGCCGCCTGCGCAAAGACCGGCGCGAAGATGGCTGAATTCCGGCGCCTGCAGGTAAGCCTTGAAAAGATCTATTTCGATTCGGTGAAACGCAATGAAAACAGGAATTAGCCCGGTACTCCTGCGGCTGGAACTGGAGCAGCTCTTCCTCAGCAAACAGGGGCTGGGGCAGTTCGCCTTCATACAGTTCATCCTCTGGTTCTCTTCCCACGGACAGGCCAGGCTGCTTTTTGCCGATAGCCCGGATTACTGGTCCAGCTATATCCTGACGCGCGGCTTCTGCCAGGCGCTCCTCCTTAACGCGGTGGTCGCCCTGGAACTCTTCGTCAAACCGAAGACGGCCAAGACCCTGGAGATGCTGCTGGCAACCGGCCTTTCGCCGCGGAGCATAGCGACGACAAATGCAGCGGCAGCAGCCGTATATAATGCCGTTTCCCTGCTGGCCTATTTCCTGATACTGGCGGTCTCCATAGGCAGGTTCGATTTCGCCTGGCTGCATGTCCTGTCCTTCGGCGTGCTGATGCTGGCGGATATAGCGGCCCTTGTCCTGACCGGTTTTTTCGCCATGCAGACCCGGCATGGCAGCCAGCTCTCGGCGGGGCTCATACTGCTGTCGGTAATGCTGCTTTTTGCGACGGGCTTTTTCCAGTACACCGGGGCGATAACCCCCGCCTTCCAGCTTGCCCTGGGCGGCGCCCTGGCGCTGGCCGCGGCGGCTTCCACGCTGGTCTTCCGGCTTTTCGATAAAGAAAAAATGCTGCGGCTATGAACTACACCCGCCACTTCGCCCGGCTTACCCTGAGAGCGCTGTTCTCCTCCGGCTATTTTTATATCACGATAGCGGCCATGACCTTCCTTTTCTTCCTTATAGTTCCCAAGCTGGCTCCCCTCCTGAACGAGAAGGTCCTGGCTGAACTGCTGGCCGGGCAGCTGGTGTATATCCTGCTCTCCACCGGCATACTGCTGGTCTTCATGTGCGCCCAGCCGGTCTTCGTTTCCGAGAAGCAGCAGGGCGCGCTGATCGCGCTGCTGTACTCCCCGGCCTCCGCCGGAGAACTGCTGCTGGGCAAATGCCTGGGAGTGATGACGGCCGCGCTCTTCGGCTCGGCCGTTTCGCTGCTGGTCCCCCTCAGCGGCTACCCGGTAATGCTGAAAGCTTTCCTGTCGCTGAAGGTGGCCGTGGCGCTGGTTATTGTTTTCGGGATAATTTTCAGCTATACGGCAATAGCCGGAATGCTGCTCTTGTGCTCCCGCAACATAAAGGTGCTCTACCCGGTATTGTTCTTCCTGAACTATGTCCCGATGCAGCTGCAGAAATACGTAAAGAGCTATATGCTGGCCAACGGGCTCGGGAGCGCGAACTGGATGCACCTGGTCCCGCTGGTCTTTCTCCTGGCCGCCGCGGCGCTTCTCTACCGGTTTTATTTTTCAAAACAGCGGATAACCGCCTCGGTGTGACCCCGGCGGCGAACGACGGCTCTCTTTTTTATATTCTTTTCTCGGCGCGGAGCTTCTGCAGGGCCGGCTCCGCCGCTTTCCAAAGCAGCGCGGCCGCGCCGCTTATCCCTATCCCGCAATAAACGCACAGCAGCCACAAACTGTTGAGATAGAACCGCAGTTCCACCCCGCTGCCCGCGGCCACCTGGTCTATGTTCGCGATAAAGGAGACCGGCAGGAGCAGTACCGGCAGGAGCAGTAGGTCCGGGTACTCCCTTTTTTTCAGAAGGAAGAATATCCCGGCCAGCGCGGCCAGGAGCGTTATCTTATAGTGCAGCAGCCTGGGGAGATAATGGAAGAACCCGGTACCGTAGGCCTTCACCAGGTTTACCGCCGCGGCGGAGGGGCCGTCGCGCAGGATGAACTCCCCCAGGCCCATCGGACCGCCGGTGAAGCGGTCCCCGGAGCGGGGCCCGTTCTTCTCGGTATTCAGCCAGAACCTGGCCGCGGTGGCGTTGGAATAGACCGGGTTTCCGAATTTCCGGTACTGGTGCGCCAGGTACGGAGCCGTCAGCACGAGCGACACGGCCAGCACGAAAGCGCCGAAGACGGCGCGGCGCTTCGACCGCTCCGAAAGCGCATAAATTAATATGATGAGCAGCACCACCAGGATATTCTCAAGCCTGGTGAGCATACACAGGCCGCCGGCCGCGCCGAGGAGAACGGCTTTTTTCCGGGACATTTCCTTTCCGGAAAGCCCGAACCAGAAGACCATCAGCAGCAGGCCGCTGGTGAGATTGCTCACGCCCTGCACACAGTAATAGCCGGCATACGGGTTAGCCGCCAGCAGCGCCGCCGCGGCCAGTCCCGCGGCCGGCCCGCGGACCTTCCCGGCAACGAACAGCAGCAAAAGGACCGAAACCGCGAAGACTACTACCGTAACGGCGCGCGGCGCCGTCCCGTCGGAAAGGCCGGCCGCCAGCATGAGCTTGGTGAGAAAGACCGGGACCGGCTCGCGCAGCCCCGAATCGTAAAAGAAATGCGAAGCCCGGGCCAGGTCGGGGTAGGCCACGGGATCGCTCAGGGGAACGCCTGCATACAGGGCCCAGGAGGTCCAGAGATTGTAAGCCAGCACGGCCAGAACGGCCGCGGCAGCGATCTTCCCTGATACCTTAATACTCATTATAGCATCACTGATCTTCCGCCGCGGCATGGAACGGCGGCCGTGGCGCTTTCACACCGCCGGCCGCCGTAACGGGAACAGCTTATTTCTTCTCTTGCGCGGGAGGAGGCAGGCCTTTCGCCTCCTCGTCCACCACGGGCTCCACGGAGGCTATCTTGTCGCCTTCCTCCATGCGCACCAGGCGCACGCCCTGCGTATTGCGGCTTATCACCCGCAGGGTCTTGCAGGACATGCGTATTATCTTGCCTTTCTCGGTCATCAGCATCAGGTGGTCCTTGTTCTCCACCAGGTAAAGACCCACCACCGAACCGTTGCGGTCGGTGGCCTTGATGGTGATCACGCCGGAGCCGCCGCGGCCCTGGTGACGGTATTCGTCGAGGTCGGTGCGCTTGCCGTAGCCGTTCTCGCAGACCGTCAGCAGGGTCTTCTTCGTCTTAGGCTCGGCCACTTCCATCCCTATCACCTGGTCTTCCTTGCCCAGCCTTATGCCGCGCACGCCCATGGCATTGCGGCCCATCGAGCGCACGTCCTCTTCGCTGAAGCGTATGGACATGCCCTCTTTGGTGCCGATGATTATCTCGTATTTGCCGTCGGTATTACCGACGCTGGTCAGAATATCCCCGTCCTCCAGGCCTATGGCTATTATGCCGGAGCGCCGGATATTGGCGAAGTCGGAGATAGGCGTCTTCTTGATATTGCCCTTGCGGGTGCACATCACTATGAAGCCCTCCTTGTCTCTGGCCTCGGAGAAGGACTCGATGGCCAGCACGGAGGTGACCTTCTCGTCCTTTATCTGCAGGAGGTTGACTATGGCCTTGCCGCGGGAAGTCCGGTTGCCTTCGGGGATCTCGTAGCCCTTGAGGGCGTACACCTTGCCGCGCGTAGTGAACATCAGGATCGTGGCGTGGCTGGAGGTGACGAAGAGCTTCTCGATGAAATCCTCCTCCCTCACTTCGGAACCTATGATGCCGCGGCCCCCGCGGCCCTGCACCTTGTAGGTATCGGAGGGGATGCGCTTTATATAGCCGCCGTGGGACATGGTGATGACCACGTTCTCCTCGGGGATAAGGTCCTCTATGTCGAGCTCGGCGGCCTCGCCGGTGATCTCGGTCTGGCGCTTGTCGCCGTACTTTTCTTTCATCTCTTTGAGCTCGTCGATGATGATCTTCAGGACTTTTTTGGGGTCGGCGAGGATGGCCCTCAGTTCGCTGACAAGCTTCATCAGGCCGCGGTGCTCTTCCTCAATAGCGCCCGCTTCAAGACGGGTCAACTGGTGCAGACGCATATCGAGTATGGCCTGCGCCTGTATATCCGACAGGGCGAATTTCGCCATCAACTTGCCTTTGGCCTCCAGCGAATCCTTGGATTTTTTTATTATCTCGACTACGGCGTCGATGTTCTGCAGGGCTATCAGGTAGCCTTCCAGTATATGGGCGCGGGCCAGCGCCTTTTTCAGATCGTACTTGGTCCGGTTCACCACCATCAGGCGGCGGTGCCGCACATACTGCAGCATGACCTCTTTGACCGGCAGCACGCGGGGACGGCCGTCCACTATGGCGAGCATTATCACGCCGAAGGAACTCTCCATCTGCGTATGCTTGTAAAGCTGGTTCAGGACCACCTGGGCATTGCCGTCGCGCTTGATCTCTATAACCACGCGCATCCCGCGGCGGTCGGACTCGTCGCGGATGTCGGAGATGTCCGGTATCTTCTTTTCCTTCACCAGTTCGGCGATGTTCTCGATAAGATTGGCCTTGTTGACCTGGTAGGGGATCTCGGTGATGACGATCGCCTCGCGGTTCCCCTTCATCTCCTCGATCTCCGCCCGCGCCTGCGTCTTGAACGATCCGCGGCCCGTTTCAAAGTAGCTTTTTATTCCCTTGCGGCCGCGGATGATGCCGCCCGTCGGGAAGTCGGGGCCCTTCATTATTTTCATCAGCTCTTTGGTCTCAAGATCGGGATTCTCTATTACCGCTATCGTGGCGTCGCAGACCTCGGCCAGGTTATGCGTGGGGATATTTGTCGCCATGCCGACCGCAATACCCGAAGAGCCGTTCACCAGCAGGTTCGGCAGCTTGGCGGGCAGCACCGACGGCTCGGTCATGGAGCCGTCGTAGTTGGGCACGAACTTTACGGTCTCTTTCTCTATATCGGCCAGCAGTTCGCCGGCTATGCCGGACAGGCGGGCCTCGGTATAGCGCATCGCGGCGGCGGGATCGCCGTCCACGGAACCGAAATTGCCCTGCCCGTCCACCAGCGTGTAGCGCAGGCTGAACTTCTGGGCCATGCGCACGAGGGTGTCGTAAATGGAAGCGTCGCCGTGCGGATGGTATTTCCCCATCACGTCGCCGACTATGCGGGCGGATTTCTTAAAGGGCTTGTTGTGCTGCAGGCCCATGTCGTCCATGGTGTAGAGCACGCGGCGGTGCACGGGTTTCAGGCCGTCCCGGACATCGGGCAGCGCGCGGCCCACTATGACGCTCATCGAGTATTCAATATACGAGGACTTCATCTCCTCGCTGATGTCCCGGTCCACGATGTTGACGAACATGTCTTCCGGCGGTTTCGGTGTCTTGTCTTTATGTTCTGCCATTAAAAAACTCCTTAAGAATTTGTACGGGAAAACTTTTATTTCACCACCGAGACACAGAGAGGGAGGAGTAAACGCGGAGAAAAATATAACGGAAATTTTAATCCTTCTTTTTTCTTCTCTTTCTCCTCTGACCTCTTCCCCCTCTGTGCCTCTGTGGTGAACTCTTCTCTCTTCTCTTAAATATCCAGATTCCGGGCGGCCAGCGCGTTCTGTTCTATGAACACGCGGCGCGGCTCCACCTTGTCTCCCATCAGGGTAGTGAACATCTTCTCGGCCTCGGCCGGGTCCTCCAGGGAGACCTTCAGAAGCTTCCTCTTATAGGGGTCCATGGTCGTTTCCCAGAGCTGTTCCGGGTCCATTTCGCCCAGACCCTTATAGCGCTGAATATGTGCGCCCGCGGCGCCTATTTTCATAACGTTATCCAGCAGGCTCTTCAGGTCCTTCGCCCCGACCAGGGTCTTCTCGTTGAAAAGCTCGAACACATTATCCTTCTTCTTTGTTTCATCCGCCTGGAAGTCGGCTATGTTATAGCCAAAAGTCTTTATTTTGGCCGCGAGATTATTAAGCCTGGTGAATTCGCCGAGAGGCTGGAACTCGGGCCCCAGGTCCTCGTCGTCCATGTCGGCCTCCTGCACCCCTTCCCTGGCCAGGGAGTCCCGGTGCTTCTGTATATGTTCATTCTCGTAGTTGAGCCACTCATTCTCTGTGAAGAAGTAGCGGTAGGTTTCCGGACCGGTCTCTATGCGGTACAGCGGCACCTGGCCGTCGGCCTGGAATTTTACAAAATCGTTCAAGGTGAGGTTCTTGGTTTCCAACTTGCGGCTGGTGTTCTCTATGGAGATGACCAGCTCCAGCAGTTCAAAAAGCTCCCTGGGCTCCATATTTCTGCCTTTGGCTTTCACGTTTATGCAGGCAACGGCTTCCTTCAACTGCCACTTCTGCAGTTTTTCCTCATTCTCGAAATAAGACTCGAACTTGCCTTTTTTTACCTTATAGAGCGGCGGCTGGGCTATGTAAATATGGCCCTGTTCCACCAGCTGGCGCATCTGCCTGTAAAAGAAGGTGAGAAGCAGCGTGCGGATATGCTGCCCGTCCACGTCGGCGTCGGCCATTATGACGAGCTTATGGTAACGCAGCTTCTCTATATCGAAACCGTCCTCTCCCTCGCCGATACCGGTGCCGATAGCGGAGATAAGGGTGCGGATCTGCTCGCTGGAAATAATTTTCACCAGCTGGGATTTTTCAACGTTGAGTATCTTGCCGCGCAGCGGCAGTATGGCCTGAAACACGCGGTCACGGCCCTGCTTGGCCGAGCCACCGGCCGAGTCTCCCTCCACGATGAAGAGCTCGGATTTCCTGGGGTCCTTCTCCTGGCAGTCGGCGAGCTTGCCCGGCAGGCCGGACTCGGTAAGCGAACCTTTGCGGCGCGCCAGTTCCTTGGCGCGGCGGGCGGCCTCGCGGGCCTCAGCGGCGCCGAGGCCCTTCTGGCAGATGGCTTTGGCTATGGACGGGTGCTCCTCAAAGAAGGTGGAGAGAGCCTCTCCGGCGAGGCTTTTAACGATGCCTTCCACTTCACCATTGCCCAGCTTGGTCTTGGTCTGCCCCTCGAACTGCGGGTTAGGGATCTTCACCGATATAACAACGGTAAGACCCTCTCTGACGTCGTCGCCGGTGACGCTGTATTCTTTGTCCTTGAGCAGTTCATACTTCCTTATATAGTCGTTTATCACGCGCGTCAGCGCCGAGCGGAAACCGGACACGTGCGTGCCTCCCTCTATGGTCTTGATATTGTTAACGAAGGAGAAGATCGTTTCGGAATAGTCGCCGTTATACTGTATGGCCAGGTCCAGCATAACTTCGCCTTCGGTCTTGGAGACGAAAATAGGGTCCGCGTTGATAACCTGCTTATTGGTGTTAAGGAACTTCACGAACTGTTTTATCCCGCCCTCGAAGGAGAAGGTATGCCTTTTTCCCTCTTCCCTCTCGTCGATGATATTTATCCGGCAGCCGGGGTTAAGGAAAGCCAGTTCGCGCAGCCGGTTCGAAACCGTGTCGAAGGAGAATATCCCTTCACCGAAAATAGCGGTGTCCGGCTTAAAAGTAACGGTGGTGCCGTGGTCCGGGGTCGTATCTATGGCTTTAACGTCGGCCTGCGGCTTGCCGCGTTTATATTCCTGCCTCCAGATCTTGCCGTCGCGGTTAACCAGCAATTCCACCCATTCCGACAGCGCGTTAACCACGGAGACGCCCACCCCGTGCAGGCCGCCGGAAACCTTGTAGGCGCCCTTGTCGAATTTTCCGCCGGCATGCAGCACGGTCATGACGACTTCCATGGCGGATTTGCCCTTGAGCTTCGGGTCCTTCACTTCCTTCATCGGGTCCACGGGGATGCCGCGGCCATTGTCGGAGACGGAGCAGATATTCTCCTCTTTCAGCACCACCTCTATCTTATTGCAGCCTCCGGCGAGTATTTCATCTACCGAATTGTCCACTACTTCATAGACCAGGTGGTGCAGCCCCTGCGCCCCGGTAGAGCCTATATACATGGCCGGGCGCTTGCGCACGGCCTCAAGGCCTTCCAGGACCTGTATTTTAGAAGAATCGTAGTTTCCCTCTTTGGGATTGGCTGTCTTGTTCATGGCTGTTGAACTCCTGTTATGTAGATAAGGTGTGTTTCAGTCTTCTCTTATATCCTGTTCGCCGTCTTTATGGCTTTTATCCAGGGCCGCCTGAAATATTTATTCAGGCTCTTGACCAGGACGGAACTGCGCAGGGCCAGCTCGCTGGCGGCCGGGGAAGAGGAAGGTTTAACCAGAATAAAACCCTTATCCACTCCCAACAGGGAACAATGTTCCCCCAGGCGGCCCAGCTCATTCTTCCACACCGCGTCCAGCACCGCCAGGCGGTCCGGCGCGGCCCCGCCAAGGAATTTCCAGGAGGAAGAACAGAGATCTGCCGCCCGGGTCCAGTTGGAACTGCGCTTTTTAAGGAACATAAGCCCGCCTTACTGCGTCCTCAGGGGCATTATTATATAAATAGTGTCCTCCCTGCCTTTCACGCGCAGCAGGGCAGGGGTGGAAGAAGACGCGAATTCCGCAGAAATATCGTTCTCCCCGGAGGCCTTCAGTATGTCCATGATAAATTTCGGGTTAAAGCTTATCTGGAACTCCTTGCCTTTATAGCCCGTCTCTATCTCGTCCTCGAAATCCATACTGGAGGAGGCGGAAGTAACCACGAGCGCACCGGGCTTAAAGGTGTACTTCACGGAACCGGACCGCTCACTGGAGCAGATGGCCGCGCGCTTGGTCACCGCCATGAGGGCTTCGGTTTTCAGGTCTATCTGCATCTCGTGAGACTTTGGTATGATCTGCTCATAGGCGGGAAAATTCCCCTCCACCAGGCGGGAGATGAAAACCGTCTTCCCTATCCTAAAACCTATCTGATTGGAGGAAAGCCCCACCGTTACCTCTTCCTTGTCGTCTATGCCGGCGCCTTTTATAAAGCGGGAAAGCTCGGCAAGTATCTTGGCCGGGACTATAACCTTGAAATCCTTTTTAGCCTTTACCTTCTTCGAGGTGGTCACAGCCAGCCGGCGGCCATCAGTGGCTACCAGGGAAAAAAGGTCTTTTTCATATTTCCAGAGCAGGCCGTTCAGAAAATGCCTGTCGTCCTCGGTGGAGGCCGAGAAGATGGTCCCGTTGATCATCTCCGCCAGCGCTTTGGCGGGGATCTTGAAAGAATTGCTTTCATCCAGGTCCGGAATCACGGGATAATCGTTCTTGGGAACTCCCCCCATCTTGAACCGCGCTTTGCCGCTGAGTATGGATATCCTGTTGCTGTCGTCCACCGCCACGTTAACCTCGGATTCCCCCCCAAGGTTCTGTACTATTTCCATGAATTTCTTGATAGGGACGGTTATGCTGCCTTCGCTCTTTACGCTGACGGGTATATAGTGCTTTATAGCCATCTCCAGGTCGGTAAAAACCACTTTTATCCCTTTTTCCTCCGTTTCCATAAGGAAGTTCTGAAGTATGGGAATAGTGCCGGTTTTGGAGGAAACGCCCGCCTGGATGGTTTGAATACCTTTTATCAGGGTATCTCTACTACTGGATATTCTCATCGTAATACTCCTCTATAAGAGACTGTGTTTGCGGTATCAAGGGTGTTTAAATCATTTGAAAAAGTTATTAACTGACTGTTAGTTTTTGCTGACACTGCCGACAAAAAGTTCTTTTATCGAGAGACTAGGCGGAGTTACTGACATTCTTTATCTTTGAGATCATCTGGTTCAGCGTTTCGTTGAAATAGGGATCGGTCTGCAGCAGCTGCCCTATTTTGTTCTTGGCGTACATGACAGTGGCGTGATCCCTGCCGAAAGCTTCCCCGATGTCTTTCAGGGTCATTTCCGTCAGGTTACAGGACAGGTACATGGCCACCTGGCGGGGAAAAGCCAGCGCTTCGCTTCTTTTTTTTACGCTGAAGTCCTTGAGCTCGAGATTGTATTTTTCGGCCACGATGTTCTTGATAAGGTCGGTGGTTATCTTTTTATCTTCCTGCTCCGGATCGTTCATGTGGTCTTTTATTATCTCTTTTACGGCGTCTATGGACGGCTGTATCTTCATTCTGGAGAAGAAATTGCCGACAGTTATAAGGCAGCCTTCCAGTTCGCGTATGCTCTTTTTGACGTTCTCGGCTATAAAGGTGACGATGTCGTCCGGGATGTCGTATTTATGCTGGTCCCGTTTCTGCCTTAATATGGCTACCCTGGTCTCAAAATCAGGCAGCTTGATATCGGCCACCACGCCCTGCAGGAAACGCGAGATAAGGCGGTCTCCCATGGCCAGTTCGCGCGGGGGGCGGTCGGAGGTTATTACCACCTGCTTTTTTGATTCGAAAAGGGCGTTGAAGGTGTAGAAAAATTCCTCTTCGCTGCGGTCCTTGTCCACCAGGAACTGGATATCGTCCAGCAGCAGGCAGTCGAGTTTACGGTATTTACTCCTGAATTGTTCCGCGCCCTCGGCCTTGCCTCGTACCGCGTCGATATATTCGTTAACGAAGTTTTCGCTGGCGGTGTAGAGTATGCGGGCCGACGGGTTTATTTTGAGTATGCCGTGAGCGATGGCGTGCAGCAGATGCGTTTTTCCAAGGCCGGGCGCGCTATAGATGAAAAGAGGGTTCTGTCCGGGGGTTTTGGCCACCCCTTCGGCCGAGGCGTAGGCGAAGCGGTTGGAGGCCCCGACAATGAAGCTTTCGAAGGTATAGTTCGGATTAAAAGAAAAATAATTCGCGGGAAGCGGTGCCGGCGCCGGGGGAGGAGGCGGCAGCGGCTGCGCCGCCGGGGTTACGGACATTGAATAATGTATTTTCAGGTCCGGGCCGGTGAACGGGCGCAGGAAGGAAAGTAGTTTTTCCTCGTAGCGTTCTTTAACGGTGTTATAAATTATCGAATCCGGAACCTCGAGCGTCAATGTGCCGTTTTCAATGAAAAGAGGCTTTATCGGGCGTATCCAAAGAGAGGCGGAGTCCGTGCCTATTTCAGACTCCAGTTCGTTTATGGCTTTCTGCCAGATTTCTTTGATATTTGTCGAGTTATCCACAAGTTATCCACATCTGTTAGTAGTTTTCCGTAAAACCAAAAGAAGTCTTGTTTTTTAGTGTCTTTTTGTGTTGGTAACTTATTTAAAACTGGTCTTAACCGCAAGTTTATCTCAAAAAATTGTTACAAAAATGCTTCCAGGCTCCGACCTTAATATATGGTATTCAATTATGAAGGGATAGTCAATAATAAAAACGCGGATATATTTTCTTTTCTTTTTTTGAAAGTACCGTGCCTGAAAGCTTCTGTTCTACAGGCTTCCTGGAGCGGAATATCATGAATGTGTTCAAAAACAGCGAGGCCGGGGTTTAGAGCTTGCGTTGCAACTCACTCACCTGCAACATCATTATTCCCGGGCGGAGCGGTATTTTCATGCGCTTTAACGTGGTGCCTGTTATGCCTTTTCTGTTCCGGCATATGTTCCTGCTTTTCCGGGAAGAAATTCGGGGTTTTTTCACGGTTTTCTATCCACTTTCTCAGGGAGTCCTCGCTGGTTACGCAATAGGTTTCAGGCATGGTTAATACCGAAAGCTTTCCTTTCTTTATGCGCTCGGTCATGTTTTCGAGGGTTTTTCCGGATAAAAAGCCAGGGGCTTCAAGTATCTTCTGGTTCTGCTGCGTAAGCCCCAGCAGGTAGAAAGTGCCTTCCTGGGTGGGGCCAAGGGCCACGGTCTTATCGCTGACCGCCCCGAAAGCCTGCGAGAGCCACTCTTCCTTTAATTCAGGGGAGAGGTGATTGACGAGCAGGACCTTCTTGGCGCCGGTAAAGAACGCCAGCTGGAAAGCGTTGCGTATGCGTTCTTCCAGCGGTTTATTCTTATAGTCCAGGAACCCCGGGTCCTCCGGATCCAGCCAGGTAAGGTCCGGGTGCTGCTGCGTCTTCTCATAGGAGAGGATCAATATCGCGTCGTTGAAATTTTTCAGCGTTCTGTACGCTTCAAGCAGCAGGTCCCCGTTGACATGCGCGGCCCTTTCCGGGCCGAAGGCTGTCTTGAGCTCCCCGCTTATTTTTTCCTGCTCGGGCGGCTCCACCAGAAGTATAATACAGTTGTTCCTGTTCTTTGCCATATTAAAAAAGCTTACCGATAAATTATATCATACTGCGAAGGCATCCCCGCCCGCAGCGGGGCCGCGAGGTATATGAAACAGGAAAAACCGGTGGTAATATACGGCGGAAGTTTCGATCCCCCGCACAAGGGGCATATAGCGCTGGCTTCGCAAGCGCTGCGCCGGCTGCGGCCGCGCGCCCTCTTTTTCGTGCCGGGTTTCCACACTCCGTTCAAGGACGCGAGGCCGGTCCCTTTCGGGGACCGGCTGGGGCTTCTCAAGGAAGCTTTGCGCGGGTCCGCACTGGCCGGACGCCCCGAAGTAGGGATAAGTTCTTTTGAGGCCCGGCGCCGCCGCGTGGTCTATACCTATGAAACCGTGGCGTATTTTAAAAAAAGATACCCGCGTTCCCGGCTGTATCTCCTTATAGGTTCCGACTGCCTCGCCGCGTTCAAAAGCTGGAAGCGCTGGCCCGGGATCCTGCGCGGCGCCGTTCTGCTCGCCGGCCGGCGCCCCGGCTTCACCCTTAAGACAAAAGAAAAGGTCCCCTTCCTGCCGCTTGAAGGGACCTTTCCGCGCGCGGCCTCCAGCGACCTGCGCGGACGGCTTTTTCTAGGTGAACGGCCCGCGGAAATGCAGCGCGGGGTGCGGGCCCTGATAGAAAAAAAAGGGCTTTACCTGTCCCGGGAGCGTGCTCTCTTGAAAAAGCGGCTTTCCGCGCGGCGCTACAGGCATTCGCTGGAGACGGCGCGCCTGGCGCTTGAACTCGCTCCGGGGCTGGGCATTCCGCCGCAGAAAGCGGCCCTGGCCGGATTGCTGCACGACTGCGCCAGGGAGCTTGCGCCGCGAAGGCTGCGGAGCCTGGCCCTGAAGGCCCGCACACCGGGTATGCTTTACAGGGCCGCGGCCGGTGAGGCGCCGGTACTGCTCCACGCCTGGGCCGGGGCGGCCGCGGCCCGCGCCGTGTTCGGCGTGGACGACAGGGAAGTGCTGGAGGCGATAGCGCTTCACGCCACGGGCGCGCCCGGGATGGGCGCCCTTTCGCGGCTGGTGTATGTCTGCGACCTGGCCGAGGAAGGAAGGGAATTCCGCGAGGCCGGGCTGGTGAGGGAACTGGCCCGGCGCGATTTCGGGGCGGCTTTGCGCGCGGCCAATTATGTTAAACTTTCGCATGCGTTCTCGTGCGGAGGCTGGGTGCACCCGCTGAGCGTATCGCTATGGAACAGTCTTCAGGAAAAATAGAAAAGCTGATGCTGGCGGCCGGGCTGGCGGCGGCGCTGGCGCTGAGCGCCGCGCAGCGGTTTTCCCCGGCCGCGGCGGCGCTGGGTGAAGGGCGCGACCTGCGGCTTGTGCTGCTGGCGGAGCGCGCGCCCCTGCTGCTGATCTATCACCCGGTCTCTTCCACCGTGAACGCGGTGTCTTTCCCCCGGGTAAAAACCGGGAGGGGCGGATCCGGCTATCAGCGGGCCGGCGAGCTTTCGGCCCTGGCGGCCGGGCCGGGGCTCGGCGCGCCAGGGGAGATCCTTTATATTTCGCTGTCGTCGGCGCCCGACCTGGGCGCGCTCTGGAGCGTGCTGAACGGCTGGCGTTCGTCGCCTGCCAAGCTGGCCGCGGCCGCTGTTTGGGCTGCGCGGCTGCGCCCGGGGGGCCGCACGAATATTTCCGCCTTCGATCTTTTCACGATATTTTCGGAGTTGTCCAGGCTCAGTTCCTCGGATTTCATCCTTACGGAAATATCCCGCTCCGCCGGTCCCGCCGCCGCGGTAAGCGCTGAGCAGGCCGGTCCCCGGCCGGCGGTGCGGGTGGAGGTTTTTAACGCCTCCGGCAGGAATAAACTGGCCGCCCGCGCGGCAAAACACCTCAGGGCCGCGGGTTTTGACGTGCTGACGGTCTCATCCTATGCTAAAATTGAAAAGCATACCGTGATACACTGTTTTTCCAGCGACACGGAACCGGCGCGCAGGCTGCGCGCAGCGCTGGGGCTGGAAGAGCTGGAAATACGCGTGAAAGCCGCGCGCAAGAGCGTGGCTGCGGTAGCGGTGATACTGGGGACCGATTTTAACGACGGGTCCCTTGAAAAATAGAAGCTAAGCAGCCGGGAGGAAGCATGGCCGACATGGTAACGATCCTAAAGACCGCAGTTCAACAGGGCTCCAGCGACATCCATATCTGCGTGAACAAGCCGCCTATGATGAGGCTTAACGGCCAGATGGTCCCTGTGGCCGAGGGCCTGGCGCCGCTTACAGCGGAGCAGTCCAAAGCGCTCATCTACTCCACGCTTTACGACGAACAGCGCGCCAAGTTCGAGAACGACTGGGAGCTGGACTGTTCCTTCGCGGTTACGGGCATTTCCCGCTTCCGCCTCAATGTTCTCGTGGCCCGCAACGGCATCGAGGCCGTGATGCGCGTGATCCCTGCCGTGATCCCCACCCCGGAGCAGCTGTCCCTGGCGCCGGCGATAGTAAATTTCTCGGCGCTGCCTAAGGGATTGGTGCTGGGGACCGGCCCGACGGGCTCCGGTAAGTCCACAACG
>PEXO01000388.1:0-1467 GCA_002779045.1 Elusimicrobia bacterium CG08_land_8_20_14_0_20_59_10
ACAAAACTCGTACCGCAGATAGCCTGCCCCCACACGGTGGACAATGTAAAGCCCATCGACGAAGTCAAAGGAAAAAAGCTTAACCAGATAGTGATAGGCTCGTGCACCAATGGCCGCCTGGACGACCTTGAGGCCGCGGCGAAGATACTTAAGGGCCGCCGCGTGGCAGACGGCGTGCGGATGCTGGTGTTCCCGGCTTCGTGGCGCATTTATCATAAGGCCGTGGACCTGGGTTATATACAGGATATCTCGCGGGCGGGCGCGGTGGTCTGCAATCCCGGCTGCGGTCCCTGCCTGGGCATCCACCAGGGGGCGCTGGCCGATAACGACGTGGCGCTGGCCACCACCAACCGCAATTTCAAGGGCCGCATGGGCAACCCTAAAGCGGAAGTTTACCTGTGCTCCCCGGCCACGGCCGCGGCGAGCGCCATTACCGGCGTAATAACGGACCCCCGGGAAGCGGAGATCAAAGCCGGGGCTTTGATCTGAAGCGGCTGGAACGACCCGGCGCTCCGGCGCCGGCGCGGCACAGGCACAAGCTGGCAATTTAGGAGAAAATATGGCGACTAAAAAAGTAGTGTACAAGATCGGCGACGACGTATCCACAGACATAATCTACCCGGGGCGCTTCATGGCCACGGTGCTGCCCGCCGAGACCCCGCTGTACGCCTTCGCGGACAACCCGGAACTGAACGCCAGGCTGAAATCGGGCGAGATCCCCGCCGGCAGCGCCTTTGTAGCCGGCAATAACTTCGGCTGCGGCTCTTCCCGCGAACAGGCGGTGTCCTGTCTTAAAGGCTATGACCTGATGATAGTGGCGCGCAATATCTCGCGCATCTTCCTGCAGAGCGCCATCAACCTGGGGCTGAACATAGTGATCTGCCCCGACATAGACGCCGCGGAGGGCGACGAGCTTGAAGTGGCCGACGGCAAGGTGCACAACCGCACTTCAGGAAAGTCGTTCGCCATCAACCCGCTGCCTAAAGCGCGGCAGGCCATTATAGACGCCGGAGGGCTGATACCTTACACGCGCAAACTGCTGCTGAAGGCATAGATCATGCCTGCCCGACACACCATCGGCCTGCGGCGCGAGGATAAGAACCTCTGGGAGCGCAGGGTACCCATTATCCCCGAGCATGTAGCCGGCCTGGTGAAGGAGCAGGGCCTTGAAGTGCTGGTGCAGCCCTCGGAGGTGCGGGTGATAAAGGCGGCCGAGTATCTCCGCGCCGGCGCCGCAATAACCGAGGACCTCTCTACCTGCTCCACCGTGTTCGCGGTAAAAGAGATCCCCATCAAGTTCCTAAGCAAGGGCAAGACCTATATCTTCTTTTCTCACACCATAAAAGGCCAGCCGCATAATATGCCCATGCTGCGCAGGCTTATGCAGCTGGGCTGCCAGCTTATAGACTACGAGAAGATGACGGACGAAAAGGGCCGGCGGCTGGTGTTCTTCGGCAGGTACGCCGG
>PEXO01000388.1:1493-3889 GCA_002779045.1 Elusimicrobia bacterium CG08_land_8_20_14_0_20_59_10
GGGCCCTGGGCCGCAGGCTTAAGCTGGAAGGCCTAAGCACCCCGCTGGCCGCCGTCAAGCGGGCCAATGAATACCCCGACCTGGCCGCCGCCCGGACCGCGCTGGCGGACGTGGGCGGGGAGATCGCCGCCGGCGCGCTGCCCGCCGCTCTTGCACCGCTGGTAATAGGCCTTACCGGCTATGGCCATGTCTCGCAGGGCGCGCAGGAGATACTGGACGGCTTCCCCGTTGAAGAAGTAAAACCCGGCCGGCTTGCGGCGCTGTTCACAGAACCTGCGCCCTGCAACAAGATTTACAAGGTGATTTTCCGCGAAGAGGACCTGGTGGAGCCCTTAGTCCCCGGCCAGGCCTTCGAACTGCAGGACTACTACAAAAACCCGGAAAAATACCGCTCAAAGTTCGCGCAGTATCTGCCTTACCTGACGGCGCTTATTAACGGCATTTACTGGGAAGCCCGTTACCCGCGGCTTGTAACCAAAGCCTGGCTTAAAAAGGCCTACGCGGAGAATGCCGGCCGGCGCCTGCGCGTGATAGGCGACATCACCTGCGACATTGAAGGCTCCATAGAATGCAATGTGCGGTCGACCGATATCGGCAACCCCGTATACGTCTACGATCCGCTGAAAGACACGACCGCCGGCGGCTGCGCCGGCCAGGGCCCCGTTGTGCTGGCCGTGGACAACCTGCCCGCCGAACTGCCCCTGGATTCCTCGCGCGCTTTCAGCACCTCGCTGCTGCCGTTCATCGCAAAGATAGCCAAGTCCGACATGACGGGGAACCTGGAAGACTGCTGCCTCTGTGAACCCATTAAGAAAGCGATGATACTTTACCAGGGCCGGCTTACGCCCGCGTTCCGCTATCTGGAAAAATTCATCAAGGAGTGATCATGAAAAAAGTACTCGTTCTGGGAGCCGGCCTTGTAGCCCGGCCCGGCGTGCGTTACCTGCTTGAAAAAGGCTTTGCGGTTACCGTGGCGGACCTGGTGGAAAGCAAGGCCCTGGCCCTGCTGAACAAGCACCCCAATGGCCGGGCAAAAGCCTGGAACACCGACGACAAACAGGGCCTGGCGGAGATGGTGAAGGACGCCGACCTGGTAGTAAGCCTGCTGCCGGCCAATTTCCATCCGCTGGTGGCGCAGGAATGCCTGGCGCAGAAAAAGAACATGGTTACCGCCTCCTATGTGAGCCCCGCCATGCGCGAGCTGGACGCCCCGGCGAAAGAAGCGGGCATACTGATCCTGAACGAGATAGGCGTGGACCCCGGGATAGACCACATGTCGGCCATGAAGGTGATAGACGGAGTTAAAGCCGCCGGCGGCAAAGTGACCAGCTTTAGATCTTATTGCGGCGGCCTGCCCGCGCCCGAAGCCAACACCAACCCCTGGGGTTACAAGTTCTCCTGGAGCCCGCGCGGCGTGCTTACGGCGGGCAGGAACCCGGCCTGCTACCTTCAGGACGGCAAAAAGGTGGATATCCCCGGGCCGGAGCTTTTCGGCGATATGCATATTCTGGACGTGACGGGCCTGTGCGAACTGGAAGCCTATCCCAACCGCGATTCCATCGGCTATATAGACATCTACGGGCTGCAGGAAGCCAGGACCGTCTTCCGCGGCACGCTGCGCTACAAGGGCTGGTGCGCCGCCATGAAAAAGATAGTGAACTCCGGTCTGCTGGACGACCAGGAAAGGGACCTGAAGGGCCTTACCTACCGCGACTTTACCGCCGCCGCCATAACGGGGGGGAAGCCCGGGAACCTCCGCGCCGATATAGCCGCCAGGTTCGGCGTTGCCCAAAACTTCCACGGCATAGACTGGCTGGAATGGCTGGGCTTGTTCAGCGACGAGCCCCTCCCGGTGGAAAAAGGCGCGCGTATAGACGTTATGGCCGCCCGCATGCTGCTTAAAATGCCCTATTCCGAAGGTGAAAGGGATATGCTGGTAATGCAGCATGAATTTATAGCCGAATACGCCGGTGGGAGAACCGAAAAGCTGACCTCCACGCTGGTGGATTACGGCATCCCCGGCGGTGATTCCTCGATGGCGCGCACGGTCAGCCTGCCGGTGGCCATAGCCGCCCGGCTGATACTGGAAGGCAGGATAACGGGGACCGGCGTGCAGATCCCGGTCAGCCCCGCCATCTACCAGCCGGTATTAAAAGAGCTGGAAGAGCTCCCCAACGGCGTGCATTTCGAGGAAACCAAAAATTAAGGTGACATAATACTTATTTCCCGCCGGGCGCTGTTGCGTGCCCGGGTTGACAGTTGGTCCGGTATTGCTATAACATCAGGTATGGCCCGGCCTGTAAGATTGAAAAAAGGGGGGGCTAGTGGACGTGATCCCTAACTTCCCGGTCCCCTTTTCTGGTATATTTACTATCGTGTATGGAATACCTGGTTTT
>PEXO01000388.1:4007-6065 GCA_002779045.1 Elusimicrobia bacterium CG08_land_8_20_14_0_20_59_10
GCGCCGGAGGCGCGGCCGTCACCCGCCCCGGAAGAGGCGCTTACCGCCGAGATCCTCGCCCGGGCCAAGGCCCGGTTCACCGATGGTTCGTTCCGGGAGGTCCTGGAGGAGCTTGAGAAACTACCGAGGCCCCGCTGGGGGGAGGCGGGCTGCGCACTGGCGCTGCGGGTCAGCCTGCGCCTGAGCGATTTCTGGTACGCTAAGAATTTGTTCGAATGGGCCGGGAGGCAGGCGGGACTTCGCGATTCAGCCCTGCTGCAGTATCTTTTCGCCATTATCTGCGAGCGGGCCGGCGACGCAAAGCGCGCGGCCGCCACATATGACAAACTGCTCCGGATCAGCGGCAACTACCAGGATTGCGAGGCGCGCCTGCGCCGCCTGCGCCGCCTGCCCGCAGAGGACGCCCGTACCATGTCGGCTTATTTTGAGACCACCGGCAGGGGCCGGCCCGGGCGCGGCCCTGGCCGCCAGTCCCGCACTGACCTCCCGGTACTGAGGGAGGTGGCGGGGCGGTTCAGCATACACGGCCTCCTGGGCGTCGGCGGCAGCGGTATAGTTTTCCTGGCAAAGGACAAGGTCCGCAACCGCCTTGTAGCGCTCAAACGCATGAGCACCGAGATATACCGCAGCCCCGAGGACAGGGCGCTCTTCATGGAGGAGGCCAAAACTCTTTCGGAGCTGCGGCATCCGCGCATTGTAGAGTTTTACGAGGCCGTGGAGTTCGAGGAGAACGTTTATCTGGTGCTGGAGTATGTCGACTGGGAAACCCTCCAGACCGTAATAGCCCTGCGGGGCCGGCTCACGCCCGGAGAAGTGATGCTCATTCTGAGGGCGGTGGCCGAGGCGCTGGTCTTCGCGCATGAAAAGAAGGTCATCCACCGCGACCTCAAGCCGGGGAACATCGTTGCCGGGCCTAAGGACTTCGTCAAGGTTATGGATTTCGGGATCGCCCGCCATTTCGACCCGGACACCATGGATATTCAGGAGGTGGACGTTGTCGGCACCCCTCCCTTCATGGCGCCCGAACAGCATGCGGGCGTAACCACCCCGCTCTCCGATATCTATTCCTTCGGCGTGACGGCCTATGCCCTTGTTACGGGGCGCCTGCCGTTCGCCGGTCCTCCCACCCTCTACTACAGCCAGAAAATGGAGCGCGATTATCCCAGGCTGCCGGCCGGGCTGCCAGCCCCCCTGCGCGAGCTCGTTGACCGTTGTCTCATGTTCGATCCCGCCAGGCGTCCGCCCAACGCCGCCAGCCTGCTGCGGATGCTGGGGGGCGGATAGGGGAAGGGAGATGGGGGAGGTTGCACAATAACCCATAACCGGGAGGGCTAGGGAATAAAAGATATAATCGGGATATATGCGGCGTCTCTTTTCCGACCCTGGTTATGCCTATGAAAGAAATACAGCGCTGTCCCTGCAAATAAAGGTGACCTGTTTCTATTGATCAGAAATGATGGACAAGAATAAAAACGCGGCAAGGATCAGCATCCATGAGGTTTGCGGGACGGCTTAAAGCTGTTCAAGCGCAGTTATCAGGTGGAGGAACCGGCCGGACGCCTCCTGCCCGCTCCCGGCGCCCTTTTAGTCGCTCAGTACCGACGGGTCCAAGAACCGGTCCCGCAGTGAGTTGGCGTTGTTGAGCTGGGAAGTGTAGCCGGCCTGCAGGTCGTTGTTGTAGAGGTTGTAGGAGTCGTTGATGTTCTCCTCGCCCTTTATGCGCTTGTCGGTCTTTATATTCAGGTTGGCGTAGATATCCTTCACGTTCACCAGCTGTATCACCACCTGCAGCATGTTCTCGTAGCCTACCCGGCTCTTACCCTTGCCGCCCATCACTTCGGCGAGACGTTTGGCCTTGGCCTTCTGGTCGCCGGCCGTGCCCACGCTGGCGATATCGGACACTATGCGGGACACGTTATAGCAGAAGTCGTGAACCACGCAGAGGGGATCGAAGCGATTCTCACTGTCGTTATCCTCATACTGCCTAAGCAGCTTCCGGGCGGTCTTCCAGTCATAATCCACTTTGCCGTCACTGCCGAACGTAAAGAGATGGCGGAC
>PEXO01000333.1:0-974 GCA_002779045.1 Elusimicrobia bacterium CG08_land_8_20_14_0_20_59_10
CACCGAGCCCGGCTTGAGCAGGCTCAGCATACCGGCCGTTACGAAGGGGGTCTCTTTCTCCACATCGCGGCGGAAAGGCCTGTTGACCGCGTCCACCAGGATGTCGGTGCCGGGCAGATGCCTGTCCATCCGCGGAAAATGGCGGCGGTTAAGTATCTCCACGCTGGCGAACTTTTCCATGGCGGCGCGTATGGCGCCCTGCGCCACGTTGCCGTAGCCCATTATCTTCACCTTCGCCTTCGCCGGGTCCCTGCCCCAGAGCTCGAAAGCGTATTCCATGCCGATGCGGCCGGTCTCCTGCACGGCCTCCACTATGCGCCTGCCCAGCGCGTCCTTGATGTTCTCCAGCGGTATGGCTATGATCTTCTGCCTTATCAGGCCGCGCTCCAGCACGGGAGCGCAGCGCAAATGCATCATGCTCATCAGCATGGAGCCGGGCTTGAGCAGCCGCACCTCTTCCGGCACCGGCTCCTTTATGCGCAGCACCAGGTCCGCGCCGTAGACCTTTTCACGGCGGGCTATGCGGCAGCCTGCGGCGATATACTGCGCGTCGAGGATGCCCACGCCCAGCCCGGCGCCGCTCTCTATCAACACCTCGTGCCGGTGCGAGATGGATTGCAACTCCTCCGGGTGCAGGATCACCCTTTTCTCCAGGGGCCTGTTCTCCGCCGTTACGCCTATCCTCATTCGCCCCCCCTGAGCAGCGCCTGCTCTATATAGGGCGGCAGGCGGTTGATGCCGTGACGGGCTATATCCGCCAGCACCGGCGCTATCTGTATGCTGAAGCGCCTGGTAACATTGACCGGGTCGAACCCGCTCCAGCCCCAGCAGGCGGCGTGAGTAACCCCGGCGGCCGTATATGAAAGGTCCGAAAGCGTGGTAGGGTGCATGGTCTCAATGGGATATTGCCCCAGCGGGTTGGCTACCAGGCCGATGACGGCCGCGCGCGGGTTCATCAGGCGGAGCATCCCGCG
>PEXO01000333.1:997-1205 GCA_002779045.1 Elusimicrobia bacterium CG08_land_8_20_14_0_20_59_10
GCAGCTTGGCGGACCAGGTGAGTCCGTCCATCAGGATATCGGTGCCGGGCAGGTGCTTGTCCATTTCGTTCATCTCGCGCTTATTGAGCAGTATCACCCGCGCCTGCGCCCGGGAAGCCGCCTGTATGGCGCCGATAGCGATCTTGCCGTGCCCCATTATTTTGACGGTAGCCTTGGCCGGGCTGCGTCCCCAGAGCTCGAAGGCCTT
>PEXO01000401.1 GCA_002779045.1 Elusimicrobia bacterium CG08_land_8_20_14_0_20_59_10
GCCCCTGTATTGCCGGCCTTGTCCACGGCTTTCACCGCGGCGTAATACGTCACCGACGGGGTCAGGCCGGTTATAATGACGCCCTCCGCCTGCCCGGCCGCCTTCGGGACCAGCGTGGATACGAACACGCTGACAGCGTCAAAGTTTTCGTCGCTGATGGCGTCGGTGTGGTAGCGGATCATGTAATAGCTGGCCGAGCCGGTTAAATCATCGTCGCCGGGCGCGTTCCAGTAGACATTGAGATCACCCTCGTCCGCGGCTGCGGACGGCGTCACAGCGGAAAGCGAGGTTATGGCTGATGGGGGAACGGTGTCCTTAAGTATGTAGAACAGGTCCATCGCCGCCGAGGACTGCGCAAGAGCGTCCCAGGCGGTGACGCTGATATAGTTGGTCCCGGCGGCCAGCAGGGTAAAGGCCGCGTCGGTCGGACCCCAGTTTGAGAGGTAGGAGGCTACAGGCTCCCCGCTGAATATCTGCGACGAGGCCGCGACGTTCGTCCCGGTCTTGCCGGGCCCGGTCCAGGCCTCGTAAGCCGCGCTGGAGAGGCCGATGCCGGAGTCGGCGAAGTCCACATTGAAGACATTGCCGGGGTTCAGCCGATACCAGGTGGTATCGCCGTCCTGCAGGTCGGTTATCGTCGGGGCGGCGGTATCCTTCTTGAGATAGAAGGCGTCCACGAGTTCCGTCAGGTTGCCGGCCTTGTCCCAGGCCCTGATAGTGACATAGTTGAAGCCCTGCGCCGCGTTGTTAAAGTCCACGCTCCAGTCCGTAGTGTACGTCAGCAGGCCGGTGGAAGTGAAGAGCTGCGTCCAGCCCAGCGACTGCGAGCCGCCTTTGGCGGCCTGCGTCCAGGCGGCGTAGGCCGCGCTGGAGACCCTGGAGCCGGAGTCGGCGAAATCCACATTATAGAGCGTCCCCGCCGCCGGGCGCCAGTTGTCGTCGCCGAGCTGACCGTCGGTTATGAGCGCAGGCGTGGTGTCTTTAAGCACCCTGAAAGCGTCCGCCAGCGTGAACGAAGAGCCGGCGTTATCAAACACCCGCAGCGAAATATAATTGGTGGCGCTGTCGGTAAGCGCGTCCCAGAGGTCAGAGGTCAGAGGCCAGAGGTCAGCATAAGAGGCGGAATTTATACCGGTGATATTATCAGTCCAATCGGGCGAGAATGGCCCAATGCCGCCGGTAGACGTGGAGGCCCGGACCTGGAATTTCTGCAGCAGCGCGCCGCCGGTATCGGTGAAATCCGCGTCGTAGAGGCCGGTATTGAGACCGCGCCAGTCGAAC
>PEXO01000352.1 GCA_002779045.1 Elusimicrobia bacterium CG08_land_8_20_14_0_20_59_10
AAATATTTCTTCACTTCCCAGGTGGAAACGCTGATGAAGTGGAACTATTCCGACCCCCCCGACGCGGCCGAAACGCGCAGAAACGCCGCCATAGAAAGACTGCAGGGCAACAGGAATCCCTTCATAGACGATTATACCCTGGTGGACAGGATAGGCTCCCAGGTTTTTAAGTCGTATTAAAAATAAAAAACCAGAAAAGAAAATGACCCCATTTAGAGGAGCGGCGATGATAGACGGCGGGCGGGTGCTGCAATGCGAGGTGAGGCGGGAACACGCCGGAAAAACACTGGCTGCTTTTCTGTGCGCGCGGTTTACCTATCATACGCCTGAGGAATGGACGCGGTTGGCGTCAGAGGGGGCCGTGCTGGTGAATGAGCGGGCCGCCGCGCCGGACCGCGTGCTGGACGCCGATGACGCGGTAAGGTATTGCCCGGCCGAAAGGCCGGAGCCCCTCGTGGATACGGCGGTCACAGTCCTCTATGAAGACGCGGATATTATCGTCGTCAATAAGACGGGCGATTTGCCCGCGCACCCCACCGGCAAGTATTTCAGGAACACTTTATGGGCGGTACTCAGGGACCGCCTGGGCGTCGACGCGCCCTGTATAATAAACCGGCTGGACCGCGAGACCTCGGGCGTGACGCTGGTGGCGAAGAACCCGTCGGCCGCGGCCGCCTGCGGGCGGCAGTTCACCGGCCGCAGCGTCACTAAAAAATACACGGTTTTCGTGGAGGGCGTCCTGGCCGGGCGGCTCCGGGCCCGGGGTTATATCGGGCCCTGCGCCGGTTCCGCCGTCCGCATAAAGCGGCGGTTCGAGCCTGCGGAGACGTCTCAGCCCGAGCCCGGCCGCGAGGCGGAATGGGCCGATACGGAATTTACGCCGCGGGAAAGTCGCGGCGGGATAAGCGTGGTGGAGGCGATCCCGCATACCGGCAGGATGCACCAGATAAGGGCCGCTTTGTTTTCGCTGGGTTATCCGGTCGTAGGGGATAAGATATACGGCCCGGACGAAGGGATCTTCCTTCGGTTCCTCGAGGGCAGGGTTGCGGAAGAAGACGCCGGGAAACTGCGTATCGGCCGGCACGCCCTGCACGCCGCCGAACTGATATTCGCCCACCCGTCCGGCGGCCGCCCTATGGCCGTCTCCGCCCCCCTTCCGGCCGATATGCTGGAGCTGAAAGTGAAAATGGGGTCAGCTG
>PEXO01000116.1 GCA_002779045.1 Elusimicrobia bacterium CG08_land_8_20_14_0_20_59_10
CCGCAAATATCCTGCCACCTCATCCCGACAAGGCTATGCCAGTACCGTATCGGGGCCTATGGCCATCAAACGGCCAGCGTGGTGTCGGCCCCCCCGATGCGGGTAGGCCGCGCGACTTTCTTTTGCGGTGAAGCCGATGCGTTTATGGGGCTTCGCGGGCGGAGCTATGATCTCCCGGATGGCGTCGAAGACGATTCTGAACTGCGCGTCGTACTTTTTCTCCAGTTCGTCCAGGCGGGCCGCGAGGCTTTTAAGCTGGTTGTGCTCGTGATACTGGTGACAGGGTTAGTTTACCTGCTTAACCAGTTCGGGCCCTTGGGGGCCGACACTAAAACGGCCTTAAAATATCTATGGCTGGGGCTGCTGGGCATAGCGGCGCTGGGGCTCATCTCCGTAACGCTCCTGGGCCTTGCCGCCATCATGTTCGGGATACCCTTCATTAAAAGCATGGCCGGCGCCAACGGCGGTTTCTGGTCCCGGAAGCGCCACGAAAAAGGCTCGGAAGGTTTCCTACACGAAACCGTGGGAGGCGCCCTGAAAGGCGCTTTCGGTGCTATGGGCGATCTCAAAAAACTGACCCCGAGAACACTGGAAGTCTCCATAGATACCTATCCTTATGATCACTTCAGGATAAAGACCCTGCGCGGAGACATAGAAGTGTCCGGACACGACCTGCCCGGGGCGAAGGCCGAGCTGGAAATAATGGAGAAAGAAGAAGGCGATACGGAAGCGTTCTTTGAAGATGGCGAAATAAAGCTTAAAACGAAGACCGGCGCCAAAAGCGTAATAGGCGACGCGGAAATATTCCTCCCGGGGAAGCTCGCCCGCCTGGACGTTGAAAGCCTGAACGGGGACATAGAAATAAGCGGCTTCGCCACCGCAGGCCCCTCCGCCTTCAAGGGCGTGAACGGCGACATCTCCGTCTCAAAGTTCAGCAACGGCAGCGAGGTTTCGGTGAAAACGGTAAGCGGGGATGTTGAGATAAACGAATCGCAGTTAACTTCGCTGCTCGCCCAGAGCATAAGCGGGGACATCCAGCTGAAGGACACAGCCGCGGACACCGCCGCGCTCAAGACCGTAAGCGGGGACATCGACTACGCGGGCTGTGACATCAAAGATCCGACCGTGACAACGGTCAACGGCTCCATAACCAAATAA
>PEXO01000160.1 GCA_002779045.1 Elusimicrobia bacterium CG08_land_8_20_14_0_20_59_10
TACGGGGTGATTTTATTCGGGGCGGGGGTCAACCCGGATTACGTATACTCGATAGGGGGCGCGAGCGGCGAGCATGCCGCCAACAGGCTGATAACGCAAGAGATAGCGAGCGCGGGCCTGGGCGTAGGCGCGGGTTTTTACTTCGACCGGATAGGGTTCAGGGCCGACGGAGTTCCGAAGGAATGCTCCGCCACTATAATACCAGCCGACAACACGGGACCGGATTTTTCGATAAATCTTATAGGCGGCGATACTTCAGTGAGCTACTGGAACGTATCCGCCGGCACCAGCATCTTAACCACGGTGGATGTAGATAAATATTACGGCGGGGGCACCAGAATAACCTATCCGGCGTACTGCGAAACGGATATTTATGGGGAACATTGCTACAGTATTTGCGATATACTTGTTTCCGGCAGCGGCTCATTTATAATGATAGGCAGTACCGAAACCGGGAATATGAAGACCATGCCGGTCCCCGAAGGCCGGGATTTCACTATAACCGCCGCCGGGATGAATATAACGTTTAAGAACATAACCGCGCCGGGAATGGTGACCTACGGGTGGATACCAGCCTCGCCCGAAAAAGGCATGGTTGTATACCCGCTTACGGCGTATTCCCGGGGCCTGGAGATAAATATATCCGGCGCGGAATACGAAAAAGTCGTCCTTTCAGCCGTTTACAACGTCAACGAAGAAACCGATAAGAACCCGGCGGCGATATACTACGACGGTGTAAAGCTGGCCGGCACGGTCAGGACTATTTCAACCGGCGAAAGAGAATTCACGGCCGAAATACCGCAAATGGGCACCCATCTCGTCCTGAGAAGAAGCGTCGCCGAATACGACAAAATCGCGCCGGTTACCGCGCCCGGCATCGATATAAACGGTTACGAAGACCTTTCCGGCGCCGAGCCGGTTCTGTACGTCAGCACAAAGACCGGAATAAGCCTCCTCGCTTCGGACGCCAGCGACGAACCTTTGGCCCTGGCCGGCGTGAAAGACATCGGTATTCTTATAGACACTGAGCCGGCCTCTTGCGTGAGCACACCGACATTTACTTCCCCCGCCGGCACCTGCGACAACCCTTTTTATTCCGGAAAATTCAGTCTCGCGCCCGGTTCGCACACGCTCTACTACGGTTCCACCGATTGGGGCGGTAATTCCGAGGGCTACAAGAACCTCAAGGTGATTTCGGAC
>PEXO01000390.1 GCA_002779045.1 Elusimicrobia bacterium CG08_land_8_20_14_0_20_59_10
GGGCCCATCCATGAAGTTCCATAATCCGGCATAATATAGCCGGTGATCAAAAAGAATATCCTTGTTTCGTTGATGATACTGGCTTGCGCTGGCGGCGCGGGCGCGGCCGGTTTCGATGCTCTTGCGGTTAAAGCCTCCGGTATTAAAACCCTTTTCCCCGGCATGCCGGCCCCCGTGGCCGAAAAGCTGGCTTCCAGCCCCGGTTTTGAAAAATGGTACGGCGCTGATTCCCGCCAGGCCCGCATGCGGTTCACCGCGTACATGTGGTATAAGGTTCCCGCGGGCTACACGGGGCACGTTTCACAGCTGCTTTCCAATTCCGCCCGGCGCCGTGAAATAAACGAACTGGTGGACCTGCAGCTGCAGCACATGTACGGTTCTTTCACCATGCACCCGGGTTTCGTGGATAATCCCGGCATCCCTTCCGGCGACTACAAAGTGACCCTGCTCTCCGCCGAAAAGGTGCCTAACGAGCCCTACGCCAGGATAAACTATTCCTACGACGACATAGTGGTGTTCTCAAGCAAACTTTTCCGCGGCGGCGGCGCCACCCGCATAAATTTCGCGCTGCCCAAAGACCCGCTGACCATCTACAGCAAGGGCTTCCCCACGCCTTCCTCGCGCAAGAACCGCTGCACCGACGACCATTATAACAGCGAGGGGGATTTCTGGTATTTCTGGAACCCCTACCAGGACGGCTGCCCCCTGACCGGCGCCGACCTTGTGGGCGTGCAGACCGACCTGACCCCGATGAGCGTGACGCGCGGCACCTACCCGGAATACGCCAAACTCTACGGCGAGAACGGCAACGGCGACGTGCTGCAGGTGGTCTACCTGGTGGGCGTGGACGAGAGTTTTCAGAACGGGGACCTGGGCAGGAAGACGTTCAAGGACGCTTTCGCCGGCCTTAAGGCCGCCGGCTTCCAGGCCACGGTGGACGAGCCCCGCCGCAAGCGGCTTACCCTGCGTTTCGGAGCGAAACGCACTTCTATCGAGATGCGGCTGATGGACCCCGATTCAGCGGACTTCGCGCAGGCTGCGGTGAGCGGCATGAAGACCGCGGATATCTTCCTTTATGACGGCCATTCCGGCCTGGGCGGCTACCTCAGCCCCGAGCGCCTGGCCGAGGAGGGCGGACCGGTGACGCTGCCCAGGAACAAATACCAGATCTTCGTCTTTCAGGGCTGCTCCACTTATGCCTACTATAACAGCGCTTACTTCCGGCTGAAGCGCTCCGGCTCCGACCCCAAGGGCACAAAGAACCTGGATATCATAACCACCGGCATAGGCGCGGCTTTCGACGTGGGCGCCGCGGTGGACGTGGCCTTCCTCACCAGCGTCACCATGGGCGCCCGGCCGTCCTGGCAGACCATCATAGACCGCGTGCACGCCGCCGAAGGCTGGAACTCGGCCCTTTCCCATGTGAACGGCGACGAAGACAATCCCCGCAGCCCCTGAGCCCGTGACTTTGCCCCCCTGACGGGGGCCGGGCCGGCAAAAGACCGCGTGCTCATGGGCCTTTGGTCCCGGCTATATAAGGAGTACTTTATAGTAAAATATAAGCAGAAGTCAGTGTCTGGAGGAAAAAATGTTAAAAGCCGCCGCCGCAGTTTTACTGTTCTCCGCCCCTCTTCAAGCCTCGGGCCCCGCTGTAAACGCCAACTCCCTTAACGGCCTTTCCGCCGCTGACATCAGCGCCGTGGAGATAGCCATGCCCGCGCCGTCCGCGCCTGCCATGCTAAAACTGCCCGGCGATGTGGTAACCAGGCTTCACCTGATGCCGCAGGCTTATAAAAGCGCCCTTCTTTCCTATGCGAAGAACGAGAAGGAATTTGCCGAGTTCACCGCCATGTGGAACCCCATCCTGCAGAAAGCGGGCTTCCTCCTGGGCGAGATCTCCTATAAGGCCGACCTCAAGATGGCCTTTATCAATTACACCTCGCCCAAGGGCCTGGTCCTGCGCCAGTTCATAGCGGACGAGCTCACTTACGATGCCCTGAACCCGACCGAGATGCATAACCTCAAGCAGGAGCTCACCGCCACCCTGGAAAAGAACGGCATGCCCGTGGCCGCCAGCTTTTACCTCAGGTCCGACATCTTCCGCCCCACCTTCGTTCACTACTATGTCACCGCCGGCGACGAGAACCGCGACCACGAGAAACAGTTGCGCATCTACAAGAACGGCGGCGGCGGCGATATCGACTATGCCATGCTGCAGGACTTCGGGATCAACATAGTCAGGCGCGATACCACCTTCCGGATGGTCTATATCGGCTATCAGATAGGCAACCAGTACAGGCTGGCCGCGGACGAAGCCACCGCCGCCGTAAAGCTGGCGGAGTATAAGAAATTCCTGGCCGAGAACAAAAAGGAGTTCATAGGCTCCCGCACCATCAAGTTCGAAAAGCCCCTGGTTTCCGGCGCGAATACCTACAACTACATGGTGGACATCTACTTCTACCAGTAAGAATGCCCGGGCCTTGCGCCCATGAAGCCCGTCCGCTCTCGGCGGACGGGCTTTTTATTTTATCTTCTCGGCCTGTCGGCCCGGTTCCGGCGCCTTCACATGAATTGCTATTATCTTTGAAAGACGGAGGAGGGCGAGGACGCTATGACGCTTAACTATATCTGGATAAGTTTCTTTTTCACCGCGATGATAGTCGCACTGGGGCGGTTCATCGGGTATATGCTCGGCGCCCATACCGACCTGCTTCCCGGTTTTAACTTCACCCTGGCCGATCGCGACGTCTTCGTGGCCATAGTGGACAGCACCTTCGAGATGGCCAAGACCAGCGTGAACATCGCCATTTACCTCATCGGCGTGATGGCGCTCTGGCTCGGCATAATGAGGGTAGGCGAAAAAGGCGGCGCGGTCTCGGCCCTTACCCGCCTGGTGCGGCCCTTCTTCAGGAGGATCTTCCCGGACCTGCCCGATAACCACCCCGCCTTCGGCTCCATGATGATGAACATCAGCGCCAATATGCTGGGCCTGGACAATGCCGCTACCCCGCTGGGGATAAAGGCGATGAAGGAGCTGCAGGAAGCCAACCCGGACAAGGCCACAGCCTCAAATTCGCAGATCATGTTCATAGCGTTGAATACTTCCGGGCTGACGCTCATCCCGGTCTCCATCATGGCCGTCAGGGCCGCGATGGGGGCAGCCAATCCGTCGGACATCTTCCTGCCCATAATGCTGACCACCTTCTTCTCCACCATGGCCGCGCTGGTCATAGTCTCGCTGGTCCAGCGCATCAACCTTTTTCAGCCCGTGGTCATGGCCTACCTGGGCGGGCTGTCCCTGGTGATAGGTTCGGTGCTATGGCTGCTGAGCAATATGGCCGCCGGCAGGATGAGCGCGCTCTCCACCTTCTCCGGCAATTTTATATTGTTCCTCTTTATTGTGACCTTCCTCTTCCTCGCCTGGCGCAAGAAGGTCAATGTTTACCAGGAGTTCATCGAAGGTTCCAAGGAAGGGTTCCATGTGGCCGTAGGGATAATCCCCTACCTGGTGGCCATGCTGGTGGGCATCGGCGTGTTCCGGGCTTCCGGCGCGCTGGATATCATCGTTTCCGGGGTAGGTTCGGTGCTGGGCTGGTTCGGCCTGGGCGGCGATTATGTCGGGGCCCTGCCCACCGCCTTCATGAAGCCGCTCAGCGGCAGCGGCTCCCGCGCCATGATGATAGAGGCCTTCAACCACTTCGGCGTGGATTCCTTCGTCGGGCGGCTGGCGGCCACTTTCCAGGGGTCCACCGAGACCACCTTCTACACCATAGCGGTCTATTACGGGGCCATAGGCGTGCGCAATACCCGCTATACCGTTACCGTCGGCCTGCTTTCGGAATTGGCGGCCATCATAGCCGGCGTCTTCATAGCTAAAATATTTTTCCCGGTATAGAAAAGGGCTTTATCTGAAGGTTCACCGGCTGCCAGGCGGCGGGATCTTTTACAGGACCAGAGCCTGTGGGAAACTTAAGATTGACATATTGTGCTTTATCTCGAGTTCTCCCTTCCCGCCGGCGCGGTTGGCCATTATGGGCGGAGTGATAAAGGCGAAGTAACTATTCAGGAAATCCACCAGCTCGCCCGCAGACAGGCGCTCGCTGAGCGGGGTAAAATTGCAGGGGAACGTTCTGCAGGAACTCATGCGGTACTATGTGCGGTCCAGCCTCTCGCGCGACTGTTTTATTCTGTTTTTAGATATCTGAATAGTAAATTTTGCGGCTTTCCATCATTCCTTACAAAGTGATGGCAGAAAGTGACTGGTTGCGTAGAAAGTCCTTGCAATAAGTACCATAATGGGGCATAATATATGCCATGCAAAGGAAAATCAAAGAGCAATTGGTTAACTGGAAGCTGAAAAAGGGCCGTAAACCTTTGATTCTGCAAGGCGCCAGGCAGGTGGGAAAGACTTATTCGCTGAAAGAATTCGGGAAGGAATATTTTTCAAAGGTTCACTATCTGAATTTTGAAGAAGAACCGGAGCTTAAAAAAATTTTTGAAAAAGACCTGATCCCGGCCCGGATACTCCAGGAAATCAGTTTTCACACCGACACCGCTATTGACGCGCAGAACGACCTTGTTATTTTTGATGAAGTGCAGGAATGCCCGAAAGCGGTAGCAAGCCTGAAATATTTTGCGGAAGAAAGCGCCGGCCTGGCCGTCTGCGGCGCCGGCTCGCTGCTCGGGCTGCATTTCAGCGAAGCGGGGTTCCCTGTCGGAAAGGTTGAATTCCTGAAAATGCACCCGCTGACTTTCGAGGAATTTCTGGCCGCGTGCGGCGATACGAAGTCTGTTGATTTTATCAACGGTTTTGATTTTTCCGGGGCCGTTCCCGAAGTTATACATTCGCATTTATGGGAGATGCTGAAAAAATACCTGGTTGTGGGCGGGATGCCTGAAGCGGCGCTTGCGTTTACCGGCAGCCGGGAGGATCCGTTCAAAGCGTACGGCGAAGTCCGCAAAAAACAGTCCGACCTGGTTCTTGCGTTCGTGGCGGATATCGCAAAACATTCCGGCAAAGAAAATTCCATGCACATAGAGAGACTGTGGCAGAATATCCCGCAACAACTGGCAAGAGAGCAAAACGGGTCGGCTTCAAAATTCAGATTCAAGGGAGTGATACCGGGGCTCAGGGGGTATTCCCGGCTTGGGGGAGCTATCGACTGGCTTGGGGCGGCCGGGCTTATTATCCGGACGGCTATTGTCAACAGCGGGCAGCTGCCGTTTTCTTCCTATTCAAAGGAAAATTTCTTTAAGCTGTATTTTTTTGACTCCGGCCTCCTCGGCGCCGTCAGCAGGCTTCCCCCAAAAACCATTCTTGATTACGAATACGGGTCGTACAAGGGATATTTCGCTGAAAATTTTGCCGCCCAGGAGTTTATTGCCGCCGGAATTGAAGAGCTGTGCTGCTGGCGTGAGAACACGGCGGAAGTGGAGTTCCTGGTTGAAGCCGGCGGCAAGGTGTTTCCCGTCGAGATCAAATCGGGCTGGGCAACCCAGTCAAAAAGCCTGGCTGTGTTCTCGCAAAAGTACGATCCCCCGCTGAAGATAATACTGAGCGCCAATAATTTCAGCGTTAACGCGGGCGGCAGGCTGATAAAAATACCGTTATATCTTTCTTCAAAAATAAGATCCGCCGTTCTTAAATTATCCCGCAGTTAACGAAAGGGAGAGGCCCTGCCGGGAATTCCGGGACAGTATACCTAACTGACGAAAGAGCAATATAAGTGCCGATGTACACCCCCCGGGCATGTGTTCTGTCCGGGGGTGTTTTTATATGTGAATTTTTTGGAAAGAACCGGCGTCTAATGGTCGGGCTGCGCAAAATAGACCGGCACAGGCGTGAGCCCAAAATGCGGCAAAAATATTGGCTGGTATGAAACTGAGGGGGTTTTATGAAAAAGATCTATATGGGCGCGGCCGGTTTAGGGATAGCGGCATTCTTTGCCCTTAACGGCGCGCGGTTGGCGGCCACGCTTGAAGCGGTACCGGGCGGGCAGGCCGCAAAGGCGGAATTGGGGGAAAAGGTGCCAGGCACCTTTTAGCGGTTAACTCGGTAAAATCACATCTTCATATGTAAAAAGCAACCCGACAGGCCTATGTCGGGTTCGCCTGCTATACTTAAAAAGGTGCCATGCATTTTTTTAAGATAAAATGAACGAGCCAGCGGCCCCAGTAAGTTATAATAACGCGGGTTGTTCCGGGGAACCGGAACCTATCCGCATATAACACGGAGGCGCTG
>PEXO01000399.1:0-217 GCA_002779045.1 Elusimicrobia bacterium CG08_land_8_20_14_0_20_59_10
CGGGGAGATAGAAAAGATAAAGGCCGCTGAAAAGGCGGTCGCGGAGCGCGAGGCGGCCGCTTATGAAAGACTGATCGCCGCGGCCGAAGACTCCGCTTCCAGAAAGGATTATCTCCGGGCCTCGGCTTCATATCAGAAGGCCGCCGCCCTCCGGCCGCGGGAGGCGGCGCTGCGCCTGCTCCTGGCCGAAACATTTATGAAGGCGAAGCGGCTTAAA
>PEXO01000399.1:477-5241 GCA_002779045.1 Elusimicrobia bacterium CG08_land_8_20_14_0_20_59_10
AAGCTATAGACAATTACAAGCGGGCCCTGCAGGTGGCCGGCAGCGAAGCCCTGCGCAAGCAGATAGAGAAGCGCCTGGTCGCTCTGGAAGGGACGCGGTTCTAGTCCCTGAAAAGATATTCATTCTCCGATCCCGATCGGCCCCGTCCAATCGGGATCGTTTCTTTATAACTGTTTTTACAACCTGTCAGGGGGGCCAAAAGACGCCGTGTTATGGGACCAAAGGCACCTGCGGGCCGGCCGCGGAGGGGGTAAACTATCTTTATAAGCATGGCCGTCTGATACGCATAGCGCCTGATACGGCACCTGCATAGCAATGAAAGCCCTTAAAAAGATATTCAATGCGCTGCTGTTGCCGGCCCTAGTTCTTCTTTCTTTCAATACCGCCGAAGCCCTTACCGTCTCTTTTGACGGCTCGACCGTTTCCCTGCCCGCGGCGGCGGTACAGGCGCCTGAAGTAAGCCGCCCGCAGCCGGCCGCCGCCCTGTCCGCTTCGTCCGCGCGCGTCTATGATTTTAAAGCTCTCTGGAAGGGCCTCGGCTACCCGGCGCTTGGCCAGTACGGCGAAAGCGAAGACGCCGTACGGAGCTTCGGCGCCACCGATGACGAAGTTATGGACCTGGCCACCTATACCAGCAAAGACGACGCCTACTACCGGGAGATAAATAATTACCTGCGCTATCATCCCCTGCCCTATGAATGGTACGGCATAAGCCCTGAGTACGCCAGGGGCATGGTTAAAAATATCGATTCCGTTTTCTCCAAAGTGCCTTCCCTGCCTGCCGACCTCATGCTGTTCCGCGGCCTGGACCTGCAGTTCCGTGACAGCAGGCCGTATGCCATGGGCGAGGAATTTTCGGACAAGGGTTATGTCTCCACGTCTGTTTCCTATAAAGTGGCCCGCTATTTCGCCGTAGAAATGAACGACAATGCGGACACCCCTTCCCGCAAGGCCGTTTTCGCCATCTACCTGTCCCGCGCGGAAAAGGGGATACTGGTAGATCATGCCGAGGATGAAGTGATACTGCCGCGCGCCATGAAGTTCAAAGTGATGGCGAAGAAAGACGGCGTTAAGAAATACGACCTCTACCTGGTGCAGGCCTGCTCCGGCGCCTGCGCCTCCGCGATAAGCCTCGAAGCGGCCTCTTTCTGGACCGGGCTCAGCGTTCAGGACTGAATTTCCCCGCCAGCTGCGGCAAGCCGCCTTCCCGGCGGTTTTTTTTCGCCCGCCGGACGCAGATAGACTTTCCGGCGGCCAGCGCCAGCGCGTGGCCATAGCCCGCGCCCTGGTGACCAACCCCGATATCGTGCTGGCCGACGAGCCCACGGCCAACCTGGATTCCGTGACCGGCGCTTCCATCCTTGAGCTGATGAGCAGCATGAACGAGCTGGAGAAGACCACTTTTATCTTTTCCACGCATGACGCCAATGTGCTGAAATACGCCCGCCGCATAGTGCGCATCAAGGACGGCCTGATAGAGAAGGAGCCCGTGGCCGCGTGAAACTGATACTCACCATAGCCTGGCGTAATATCCTGCGCCACAAGGGAAAAAGCCTGGTGATAGGCGCTATCCTGTTCACCGGCGCTTTCCTTATGACACTGGGCAACGGCGTTGTCTCCGGCATGGCCGCGGGCGTGGAGAAGAACATCATCAACGGTTTTATGGGGGATATCGCGCTGATAAGCGATAAGGAAAAATCGGACAATGTGCTGCTGAAGATGATGGGCGCGAACGTGGAGACCATAACCACCTATAATAAAATAAGGACGGTGCTGGCCGCCCAGCCCTATGTCAGGCGCTTTCTGCCGGCGGGAAAGAACCTGGCCATGCTGCTGGACGAAAAGAGCGCCACGCCGGGCTTCGCCTACCTGATAGGCGTGGATTTCGCTGAATACCGGAAAATGTTCCCCGACAATTTAAAGGTGATAGAGGGAGCCTACCCGGCGCCGGGCGAGCGGGCCATGCTCTTTCCGGATTTCGCGCGCGGGGAGTTCTACAAGTTTTACAATATCTGGTTCCTGCCCGAGGGCGGAAAGGTGGTGAAGGAAAACCTCAGCAAGGACGCGCTGGCGGACCTGGCCGGCCTGCCGGTGAGCAGCAGCGTGGTGATGCTTGGCATGACCAGCGGCATCAACTCCACCAGCGATATCCGCTTCCCCATAAAAGGGATAGTGCGCTACGGCGCCCTGAACCAGATCTTCGGCCATTTCTGCCTGGTGGATATTGAATCCTACCGCGAATGCCTGGGGTATTTCACCGCCGCCGATATGACCGCGCAGGTGCCTAAAGAGGAAAAGAAGCTGCTGGCCATGGCCAGCGACGACCTGGACGCCATGTTCGGCGGTGACCTGGTAGTCGAGGACCACAAAAAGGTCCCGGTGAAGGCCGTTCCGGCCGCCGCGGCCAAAACGGCGGAGGACGGTGTTTATAACCTGGTCTTCGTAAAACTTAAGGACGGGACCGATTATAAAGAAGCGCTGGCCGGGCTCAACAGCGCCCTTTCCGCTGCCGGGACGGGGGTGCGCGCCGTGCCCTGGAACAAGGCCTCCGGCCCGATAGGCAGCATGGCGCTGATAATCAAGAGCGCGCTGTTCATCTTTGTGATGCTGCTCTTCTGCGTGGCGGTCATTATAATAGTGAACACGCTGACAATGTCGGCGCTGGAACGCGTTTCGGAGCTGGGCATGATGCGGGCCGTGGGGGCGCAGAAGCCGTTCATCGCCGGCATGTTCCTGGGCGAGACGGCCATACTTTCCGCCGTTTTCGGCGGCGCCGGTATCCTGGCCGGCATAGCGGCGGTGAAGCTTATCCCGCTGCTGCGCATAACCACGGCCAACGATATGCTGCAGCTGCTTTACGGCGGGAAGTTCTTCAACCCGCTGCTGAGCCTGCCCGACATCGCGCTGACCGTTTTGCAGCTGGCCGCGGTTACCGTGATAGCCGCGCTGTACCCCATGCGGGTTGCTTCGCGCATAACGCCGCTGGACGCGGTCACGAGGGATTAAGAAATCGATAATCGAAGAGCGGGGAGACAAGAGAATGGATCTATGCTGTTGATCAGATTGAGTTTACGCAACCTGCTGCGCCAGAAACGGCGCAATATGCTGCTGGGCTCGGCCATGGCCATAGGCGTGGCCATCCTCGTCACCGCCAATTCCTTCTCACACGGCATCTCCGACATAATGTTCAACCGGGTGATGCGCTATGTCACCGGCCACGTGGCCATACGCTTTAACGAGCGCGGCGGCGTGATGAGCGAGATCTTCCGCGACAAGGCCAGGATGCTCGCCGCCGTGAAGGACGAACCGCTGATAGAGAAGACCGACGAATCAATAGGCATATTCTCCAGGGCCATCGGCAATGGCCGTTCCGACAATATCATGCTGGTGGGGGTGGACACCAGCCAGGGGCTGAGCGGGAAGGAACGCAAAGAACTGGAGGAGTCGTTCCGCATGGTCACGGGCAAGTGGAAGGACCTGCAGCGTACCGACGTGGAGAACCCGGTGATAGTCTCGGAGGAAAAAGCCCGCTACCTCAATGTCGGAAGTAACGACGTGGTCCGCGTGCGCTTCCGCAATATGTTCGGCCAGTCCCAGGCCGCCCGCCTTACCGTGGTAGGCGTTTCACGCAACGATAATATCTTCATGCAGGGCGTGGTCTTCCTGGAAAAGACCCGCGCCAAGGAACTGCTGGGCTACAGGCCCTGGGAGACCGGCAGTCTTAACCTTACCATCAAGGACCCCCGCAGGAACGCCGCCGCGCTGGCCGACCGCATACATAAAAAACTTGAGCCCGGCACCGCCGTGATATACGCCGCCGCGGCCGGCAGGCCCTTAACGGTGCTGGGGTTTAAAAGCGACGAGCCCTCAAGGGAAAAAATACGGGGGCTGGCCAGGCTTTTCTCCGGGACTTTCGACAAGGCATTTAAAAAGAACGGCCTTATCCTGCCCGCGGCGCTGGCCCGCAGGCTGGGGATAAAGGCGGGGGGAAAGATAAAGCTCTCCTGGCCGCGCAGGTTCGAGGCGGTGCCGAAAACGGCTGAGCTTACCGTAGCGGCCGTCTGCGGTTCCGGCTGCCCGGGGGCGGACATAGCCCTGCTTAACGAGTCCGCCTTCTACGACCTTTATTACGACGATATGCCCGCCCCGCCCGGGCCCGGGGTAAAGCCTTGCCTGCCCGCGGGGGCCTGGGCAGAGCTGAGCTCCCCGGAATGGATACTGCTGAAGCGGACCTATACCACGGACGACTATAAGAAGAAGTACCAGGACATCTCCAGGAACAAGTGGAAGGGTACCACGATAGACGTCTCCACCATGTACGAGACCGCCAGCGATATCCTGAAGCTGGAAAGCGTACTGAACATTATCACCGTCTCGGCGGTACTGGTGCTGTTCTTCATAATACTGCTGGGCGTGGTGAACACCCTGCGCATGACCATACGCGAACGCACCCGCGAGATAGGCACCGTGCGGGCTATAGGCATGCAGCGCGCCGCCGTGCGCGATATGTTCCTGCTGGAGACGCTGTTCCTCACGCTGTTCTCCTCGGCGGCCGGGCTGGCGCTCGGCTTCGCCGCCATGGAGCTTCTCTCCCTTATCACTTTCCGCCCCGTGGACAATCCGCTCGGCATGCTGCTGGTGAACGGGCATCTTTATTTCCTGCCCACGTTAATCGGCGTGGCGGGCAGCATCCTGCTTATAATAGCTATAGCGGTGGTCACGGCCTGGTTCCCGGCGCGCCGCGCGGCCGCTTTGTCGCCGGCC
>PEXO01000399.1:5417-5559 GCA_002779045.1 Elusimicrobia bacterium CG08_land_8_20_14_0_20_59_10
ACGCAGCAGAAGGCCGGGCAGGGCACCAAGATCATAGACATGGCCTATTACCGCCGCGACTCGGACGACGCCTTCCTTATAGTGATGCGCGCGCCGGCCAACGAAAAGGGCAATGGCTATCTGCGCGTGGGGGATATTTCTG
>PEXO01000399.1:5607-6409 GCA_002779045.1 Elusimicrobia bacterium CG08_land_8_20_14_0_20_59_10
GAGCATAGGCGGCTCCGACGCTCACGGCGACGACTTCGAGACCCGCAAGCTCGACGAGCTTTACGGCCCGGTCCTGGACTCCTCAGGCACCGAGAAGTTCGCGGAGGCTATGCTGGGGAAGGTCCCCGTCTACCGCTTCGAGGTGCAGGCCAGGGTTAACGACGTGGATTATCCGCGCCAGATCTTCTGGACCCGCCGCGACAATAACCTGCTCCTTAAACAGGAGTCCTATTCCCTGTCCGGCACGCTGATGCAGACCGTTTACTTTATAAAGTTCGCGGAGGTGGAGGGCCGCTATGTGGCGGTGAAGCAGCTCTTTATAGACGAGTTTGAAAAAGGGAATAAGACCATTGTCGAGCTTTCGGGCCTTTCCCCCGGCAAGCTGGACGACAAGCTCTTCACCAAGGCCCATCTGGAGAACCTCAGCAAATAGAACTATGAAAAACATCCTCTTCTGCGCCGTGTTCCTCTTGTGCCCCGCCGCCCTCGCCGCCGCCGACGACGCCGCCGCCGAGTTCGAGATGTTCTCGGATACCCGGTTCGATATCCCCGTGGCCGCCGCCAGGCCCGCCGAGGAGGAGCGAAAAAGTGTTTCCTTCACCGGCGAGGTCATGAGCGTGCTGCAGAACGTGGTCACCAGCACCTCCTCCGCCGACCCTTTCGATTCCTATATAGTGGGCAACCTTATGCTGGACGCGCGCCTGAAGAACGGCGTGAAAGCCTTCGCCAATATGGAGACCCGTTACGTTCCACGCGGGCGCGAGACCTCTTCCACGCTGCGCGAGGCCTTCCTTGATTTCAA
>PEXO01000328.1 GCA_002779045.1 Elusimicrobia bacterium CG08_land_8_20_14_0_20_59_10
GACACCAGCGCCAGCGTGGCCGACCAGAAAAAATCCGTGGCCTTCAATCTCGCCGAGGCCGCGGTCGACAGGGGCTACTGGAAAATAAAAAGTTCCACCATAACCCTGCAGGAAATACTCGACGGCGGCGTAATAAGCGGATACGATTACGACGCCACCTACGACGACGTGGCGGGGGGCTCCTACAGGATACGGATAGCCTCCGGCCCGCTTGAGGACCAGATCACCATAACGGGCGAAGGGAAAGCAAAAATCGGCGTGGACAAGTTTGAAACCCGGGCGATAGAGGCCATCTACCAGAACACGGCCGTTTCCGGCGCCATAATTTCGGGCGGCATGATGAGCGCCACCGGCAACAGCGTGGTGCACTGGGGCCCCATAATGTCCATGGGCGATTTGACCGTAAGCGGGGCGGTACTGAACAATCACTATCCCAGAAAGCTTTCCAAGGGCGTGGTAAAACCGCTGGATCCCACGGGCGACCTGAACCCTTCCAACACCGACAATCTGGAATGGTGGTCCGATTACCCGGTCCCCGAACTGCCCCTTTTCAATTTTACCGAATTACGCTCCTCGGCGGCCGCCACGGGCACGCTCAACTGCCAGACAAAAAGCGGGAACATAGAATGCTGTTTCCTGAGTTCCTGCACCTACAGCGGGGCGGCCTGCTCGGACTGCTCGATACAGAATCTGAACGACGACTCCAGGATAAGCAATAACTACACCTGGTACTGGGACAATAACGCCACCTGGACCGGCAAAAACGGGGCCAGGGGCACCATGATAGTACGGGGGGACCTGCGCGTGACCGGAGGCGGCAATTACTGTTCCGGCTGCGACCTGGAAGTGCCGGCCACCGCCTGGCAGGAATACCAGAAAATAGACACAACGTCTACGGACGAATATCCGGGCGACACGGGCTATCAGTCGAACGCGACGACATATCACCTTGACGATGACCTGGGCGTTTACGGTTTTCTTTATGTAGGCGGAACCTTCGACAGGCAGGGCGACTGCGACGTCTACGGCGCCATCTGGGTGGTGGGCAATATCAGCGGCAACGGCAATACCGCCGTTTATTACAATTCTAAAATAAAACTCCCCATGCTTAACGTGATCATCATACGCAGGTCCTGGCAGGAGATCGCGCCAAGCGCCGAAGCCTGGATATAAATGTAGTAATCAGTGAACGGTAATCAGCAATCAGGAACAAGAAAAGCAACAACTTTTTATA
>PEXO01000299.1 GCA_002779045.1 Elusimicrobia bacterium CG08_land_8_20_14_0_20_59_10
TTTCATTATGTGTTAACAGGTCAGTCCTCGGGCGAGGGCGGGTCCGCTGTGAGCGTCTGCAGGGACAAAAAAAGCCCCCCGCCGTAAAGCAGGGGGCTCTCGCGTCCGGCCGTTCTAATTGCCGCCGATGAACAAAAAAACATACTGCAGGAAGTCGTACAGGTCGCAGTTAACGAGGTTTATGTCCACGGGGCTATGGCCCATGCCGCCGCCAATGTGGCCGTTCACCTTGTTGTAGGTGAGCTCCACCGGGGCGCGGCCGGCATAGCCTTTAACGCTCACTATCGTGACGTCGGCCAGGCCTTCGCCCATACTGAATTCCAGCTTCAGCGGGGCGTGGTTGGCGTAACCCTCCAGCAGGCCTTTCTTCCAGTTCACGGTATAGTTCACCGGGCTGCGGTTGGCGCCGCCCTCCACCGTTACTTCCTCCGGGCTCCAGGCGAATTTCAGGTCCACCGGGCTCAGGTTGGCGCCGCCGGTTATTTTCCCGGCTTCGTGGTCTATCTTCAGGTCAGTCGGGGAATGGTTCATGCCGCCGGTTATGGTCCAGTCCAGCTTGTTGAACTTTATGTCCACGGGGCTATGGTTCATGCCGCCCTTTATCGTGGCCATTTTAACTGCGAAGGAAGACTTCAGGCCGAAGCCGAAAAGCTGGTCGTAAACCTTGCGGCTGACCTTCACCGCGGTAACGTAATAATACCGGGCCAGGCCGACCGCGCGGTCTGCCGCGTCCTGCCCGGTCACGTCCACCATCACCATGTAGCCGCCCAGGTTGTCCTGCAGCGCCGCGGCCTTAAAGCCGTTCCCGTTGAGTTCCTTTACGACCTTGTCTATGTTCTCACCGTGCCGTATCATGCCGACCAGGTTCTTCTCCATATCGGGCTGGGCTTCGTTGACCTTGATCTTCTTGAGTGTGGACCACTGGTTGTTCTTGGGGGCTGGGGGAACCGGCAGCTCCATCCCGGAAAGTGAAAAGCCCGCTTTTTCCAGCACCAGGCTGTCGCCGGCGACTGCCGGGCTTATGGCCGAAACCGAAAACATGGCTGCCGCTATGAACGATATCTTATTCATCCAGTATTACCTCCATTGCCGCGTGACTATATTCTACAAACAACCGGGAAAAGCCGCATCAGGCTAAGGTCCCGGCCGGCGCTCGCCAATAGCCTGTCCCGGGGCTGGGCCTTTCGGGACTTGACAACTCAATTATGAAAAGCCGGCGGCCTTATTCCCGGCCAATTCATGCGAAGGTGCCGTATAAGGCACTGTGTGCATCAGACGGCTAATTCGTGCGAAGGCGCCGCATTAGGCCCTATGGCCGTAATGACGCTTACAGGTGATTTACCTGTGACCTTGACTTTGGCGTAAGCTGATGTATACTATTGGGTGTCTAAGCGATCGGCGGAGGTGTTTTTATGAAGTCAAAAATCATCAAATTATTTGTTCTTGTTTTCGCTGTCTCAGCGGTAGCTTTCATGTCGATATCCGTGCGCGCGGCCGACGACGGCAAGAAAACCGCGCCGTCAGGCCTCGGCGGCTGCTGCAGCTAGCGCGAGACGTCCACCCGTAGTGCCTTGCCACCTTTTTCCGGGGGCATCGGCGTTCTTTTTACGCCTTACCTATCTTTTCCCCGACGAAGTCGTGCCTCCCGCGGTCAACTGGGCCCCAAAATCCTGCAGCGGCGTAATGTCGAGCCCCGCTGTAGCGATCTGGGGTATTACCGAATCGAGGTTCTCCACGGCGTGGCCGGACATCTCCTGCACATAGGACACCGCCTGTCTGTCCGTGGTCAGGAACCGTATGACCTCGCTGTAGATAGGGGCCGGCGGAGGGTTCTTCAGCACCGCCAGCGCCATCTCTATGCCGGCCATCATCACGTCCGGGTCGGACATGCAGTTGATCATTTTCTGACGCACTTCGGGCAAAGCCATAACCCCCCGTGCCCATTTATACGCGTCCCGGTCGTTTTCGTATTGCTGCTTCAGCGCCATATACCTGCTCATATTGGCGAAATCCGCGTCTACTTTTTTTACCCCCGGATATTTCTCTCTCAACTGCAGGCCCAGGTCCCTCAAATTCGCCTGATACTGCTTGAGCGCTGTATCATGCTCTCGCAGGAACTCTCCCTCCTGGGTTTTCTGCGGGCTCTTAGCCCGCTGAGTCCGGGGCAGGGAGGTGTCCGCCTTTCCGGACTTAGCCGTTCCGTAGCCGGCGGCGCTCTCCCGGGAGGAATCGTCTGACAACGCATAATGCAGCGAAGCGCTATTGGAAGGCTGGACGGGGACATACCCCGTTCTTTTTCCCCTCATGACGGCAGGGGCCATATAAACGGTCGGCTTCCCGGGCAGGAACGCCTGCCCCCCGAACTTGCCGATAATGTCCACTTTCGCCAGCAGAACGGCGAGAGCGATATACAAAGGGGTGAGGTAAAACCATACATTCCTGCCCGGCTTATCCTTTTTTTGTTCCATAGTTATCGCAGTTCCCCTGATCAATATTACAATATCTGCGCGCCTCAAAATACCCCGGCATTGGAGTATTCCTGTCAGGCGCCGGGGGCTTTAAGACGCAGCTTTATAAACTCAGCCGTCTTTATTGAGGCGAGCACCACCGCAGAATCGAACAGCGCTCCGAAAGAGATGCCGTAAGCCAGCCCGTAAGGCTCTCCCTGTATATGATAAGTCCAGCAGTGGTTGGTCGTCCCCCAAAGATCGGCGAAAAATACGCAGGCGGTGCCGGTAAAAAGCACAGCCGCGTCCCTGTCCCGCCTGCTCCCGGCGTAGAAAAAGGAGAGCGCCAGAGGCAGAGACACGATAAGCCCGGCCGGGGAGAGGAGGCTTTTTCCGGAAAAAGCGATAAAAACGCAGACGAAAGCGGCCAGCCAGCCCCGGTAAAGCCAGGTGCGGACGGCAGCGGTCAAGCGCCGCTCCATTTCGGCCAGGGTACTCCGCGAAAGGCGGTCCACCACCAGGGCGCCGATGAACCACGCCGGCACTATCCATAAGGGCGGGGTTTCCCCGGTGTAATAAGTCCAGAGCCCGGCGCGGGTGCCCCACGCCTCGGCCAGGTACCCGAACAGGGAGGCGGCCAGGACCACGGGGATATCCCTGGCGGGATCCGCGCCGAACGGGACGGTGCGCGCCACCAGCCACAGTATGCCGGCGAACAATAGTATCTCAGCGGTTACTTTCAACGCCGGCATTCCCCCCGCTGCAAGGCTTCCCGCCGTGGCCCTGAAGGCCCCGGCGATCAGGTCCGGCCTAAACAGCGCAATAACCACAAAGACAGCGCAGACAGCGCTGAAATAATAAATTTCCTTCCGCCGCCCGCTTAGCGGCTTTTCAGGCGGTACCATAAAAGACTCCCTGCCGCGCTTAGCGCGAAAAGCAGCTGCGCTGTCGAAAATCCCCAGGCGGTAAACCTATCCGGGTCCCCGGCGCGCGTAAAATCCGCGAAGAATCGCAGCACGGCGTAAGCCGCCGTTGAAAAAGCAAAGACCCCGCCGGGCCGCGCCAGCCGGGAGCGCAGGATCTTTCGCCCCGCGAAAAAAATGGCGAGGCTGCCCGCGGCTTCATACAACTGGGTAGGATGCAGGGAACGGCCGAGCAGTCCGGTCCGCACCGCGCACGCGGGATCGGTGAAGACTATCCCCCAGGGCAGCGCCGTAGGCAGGCCGTGGCAGCAGCCGTTCATCAGGCAGCCGAGGCGCATTATAGGCAGCCCTAAAAAGGCGGCCAAAGCTACGGCGTCCGCCACGCGCGCCGCGTCTAGCCGCCTGAAGCGGCAGTAGGCAGCGGCGAAAAGAATTGCGGACCAGTAGGCGCCGAAGAAAGATCCCCCGGCGAGCCTGTTGATCGTGCTCATGTACCTCAGATTTTCCAGCGGACCCTTGCCATAGGCCAGGAAATAGAATGCCACAGCACCGGCCATTACTCCCGGCACGACCAGCGCCATCAGCTCCCAAAAGTTATCCTCGGAAAGGCCGGTGTGCCGGTTGAGACTTTTAAAATAAAGCAGGGCCGCCAGCCCGCTCAACCCCGCCATGAACGGAGCGGAATGGAGCTCAAAGCCGGCGGCAGAGAACAAGGTGTGCATCATAGGCAACGCCCCCGGCATACCGGTATTATCGCGGAGAGCAGCAGCAGGGCCGTCAGCGCCAGGAGGCCGGAATTATCCATAAGCGCGCCGTGCGCCGAATAGAAAGTCGGTGCCGGCATAAGCGCCACCTCCCGGACGATACTACCCCGGACTTTAGTTCCCATTACTTCCAGCATGCGTCCGCACGGGTCTATCACCGCGCTTTGCCCGGTATTCGCCGCCCGCAAAAAGAATTTACGGTTCTCGATCGCGCGCAGCGCGCTGTAGAACAAATGCTGCACCGGCTGCATTTTATAGCCGAACCTGTACTCGTTGGTAATGTCCACCAGCAGGTCGGCGCCCAGCCCCGGGAAAACCCGCGCCAGCTCCGGGTACATGTCCTCGAAACAGATCAAGACGCCGGCTTTGGCCCCGCCCGCCGGCAGCGGCAGTATCCTCTCCCCCGCAGAGAGGCAGCCGGCGCCGGGCAGGAGCCGGTATAGCACCGGGAAGTATTTTCCCAGGGGGATGAACTCCCCGAACGGGAAAAGGCGGCGTTTCTGCGTAAAGCCGAGCAGCCGGCTGTCGGGGCCCGCGGCATATGAGAAATTATAAGATCTTTTGTCGCCGCCGTCGGACGGGAGCTCCCCTTCAGCGCTCATGATAACGCTGACCGGCGCGGAGACATCTTTAGCCAGCTGCTTGCGGAATGAGTTTTCAAAAGCCGGCGCCGCGGCTCCGGCCGCGCCGGAGCTGAAACACACCTCCCGGCCGTAAACGGATTCGGGCCAGATCACCAGGCCGGCGCCCTGCCTTGCTGCTTCAACGGTCAGCCCGCGGTAGACCTCCACTCCCGCCGGGTTCACCTCGCCGGGAGGGCCTTCTACCGGCACACAGCCCTGCAGTACGGCGGCTTTCACCGCCTGCCCGCGGGAGAACTGCTGCGCTGCCGTGGCGTCGGTCAGGGCCATCTGCCGCCGCCCCGACGCTTCGTTGATCACCGCTAAAAAGCAGAAAGCCGCGAAAATGCAGGCTGCCCGCCTCACCCCCGCACGCTCATGGAGCGCCTTTACCAGGAGATAAAGGGCCGCGTTAAAACCGGTTATAAACCAGGCCAGGCCGGCCGGCCCGGTGAACTCCAGCAGTTGAACGGACGGAAGATGGAAATACTGAGTGGTCGCCAGGTGCGCGCGGAACATGCCTGGAAAGGAATGCTCCACCACGGCCATAGCCGGCATTGCGGTCAGCAGGAGAGCTGTTCCCTTGCTGATGCCCAGCCGCCGGCTGAAAAGAACGCTGCCCGCCCGGCAAGCCCAGCCGAAAAATCCGAACATCAGCCCCTGCCAGGCGCAGACGGCGACGAACGGGACCAGGGCCGCCGCGTGCGTGATGCCAAGGAACTTCGCCAGGGGCGGCACGAACCAATGTACCCCGGCCACCCAGGTCCCCGTGCCGAACAGCCAGCCGCGCAAAAAAGCCGCACGGAAGTCCGCCTGCCGCGTCAGCCAGAAGAGCGGGACATAAGCGAACCAGGCCAGCCAGCCCCAGCGGCCGGGCAGGAAGGCGGCGCCCGCCGCAAGGCCTGAAAGGAACAGCGCCAAACCGACGGCCAGGGGCGCGTACGCCAACCCGCCCTGCGGGCGGGGTGTCAAGGCAGCACCTCCACGCGCCCGGCGGAAAACAGGCGGTAATGATAACCGCCCCACTGCACCTCTCTGCGCAGCGCCGAAGCGATGAAATTCACAGCATAGAGCACCTGCAGAAGTAACGCCAGCGCCAGGCGGCGCCAGGGCGGCTGCCTCCGTGAAAGGCGGCCGCCGTACGGGGCCAGCGCGGCGGAGACCAGGCTGAGGTTCAACATATCCGAAGCCAGCAGGACCAGCAAAGGTCCAAAGGCTCCGCATGCCAGTCCCCGCCCGGCCGCATAAAACTTGAAGAAGGTCAGCGCGGCCCCCAGCAGCCAGACCGGCAGGACGTAAAATCTGAAATAGAGCATCCACTTATTGGT
>PEXO01000190.1 GCA_002779045.1 Elusimicrobia bacterium CG08_land_8_20_14_0_20_59_10
TTCCATCTCCGGCGTGGTAAGGAGTTCCGTGACCCTGGAGCCGATCGCCAACGCCACGCTGTACCTGAAACACCGCACCGTGGAAAAGTTCGTCACCAGCGGGGATGACGGCAGTTTCCTGTTCGAGAACCTGCCGGCCGGCATCTACCGCCTGGAAGTGCTGCACGACGGCTTCGTGAAGGCGGGGGCGAAGACCTCGCTTTCCGGTTCCGACGCGGTGAGCCTGGACTTCTCCCTGGCGCCTTCGGAGTCCAGCATAAGCGGGAAGATCTACATGAGCAAGTTCCCGTCGCCGGTGACCAAGGCCGGGGTGAAGATAGTCGCTTACGACGAGACCATGAACGTGGAAGCTCCGTCTGCCTACCTGCCCAAGATAGAGGCCAATACGGATTCCAGCGGCGAGTATGAACTGGCCGGCATAATACCGGGGCACCTGTACAAGGTGGCCGCGTTCTACACCGGCAAGCTCACCACCACTATGGAGGTGACCGCCCTGGACGGAGTTACCTACGCCGACGACATCGTGCTCAGCGACATCAGGCCGCAGATTACGGTGAAGGTGAAGAAGTCTCCCGACTCCTCCAGCAAGGTGGACGTGCGGATAAAGTCGCCGAAGAAACTGGTCACTCCCCCGGTCTGCAAGTTCAGCCCGGGGCAGGCTTTCGTCCCCGCGGAGGCCGTGAGCCTGGCCCTGGTGCCTGGTGCCAACTATACCTACTACACACAGTTCACGGTATCCGGCAACCAGCGGTATTATACCGTCTACGTGCTGGCCGGCGACACCGACAAAACGGAAAAGACCGTCGTTTACGACAAGAACAACGAGGCCCGGACCGACCAGTATATCCAGGACGAGGCCATACAGGGCGGCGAGGTGCAGATGGATACGGAAAGCGAGGAATATTCCGGCATAGAGCTGGACCCCGGCGCTCTCTATTATTCCACCACCACTACGGGAGCTTCCGCCTATTCGGCTTCCGCCGCCGGCGGCGACCTGGTGGGCGGGTTCTTCAGCGCCCTGCCTTCCGTGCGCACGGTGAAGACCGACAAGGGCAACCTGACCA
>PEXO01000391.1 GCA_002779045.1 Elusimicrobia bacterium CG08_land_8_20_14_0_20_59_10
AGCCGCACGCCCGGACCCCGGTAGTGTTCTCCGAGGCTCCGCTCAAGCCGCGCGCCGTGACCGGTGGCGTGAACCAGCAATACTCCGTCCTTCTTCAGTTTGGCGCGATACAGCCCCAGCACCTTCGGGGAGATCATGTTTTCCGGGATGTTTTTACCGGCATAAACATCCACCGCCATAAGGTCGTACTCGGAATCCTGCGCTTTTTCAAGCGTTTTTGCGGCGTCGCCCACGCTGAAATTCAGCCTGCCCCTACATTGCCGCAAGGCGGTAAAATAGGTCTTGGCTATATGCACCACCTCGCGGTCCAGCTCGTATACGGTCCACCAGGAACCCGGGGCCGCATAGACGCACATAGCCCCGGACCCCAGCCCAACCATGGCCACCCGTTCAAAAGGGCGCCGCGCAAGCAGCCGCCCAGCCGGGGAAGCCGGGCTGTAATACGCTTTAGGGACCGGCGCGCCCGACGAACCCTCCATGTACTGGCTGCCGTGGACCACTTTCCGGTTCAGCAGCACACGGTACCCCATAAGCTTGTCCACGACTTTATATTCGCCGTATTTCGACATGGCTTTATATACGACCCGGCCGCGCCACATCCAGACGATCCAGACGCACATGACAGGCGCCATCAGGGAATACGCCAAAGCGCCGGTATTACCCGGGCCAAGGCTGTTCAGCCGGACGATCCCGGCACCGCTTAATATCACTCCGCCGAGGGCGCCGAGCGCCAGCATGACGCAGAACCGGTTAAGCCCGGCCGTTTCCGACTTCAGCCAGTACACCCACCTTCCGAATTGGATCAACAGGAGAAAGAGAAAAACAGGCATAGGACCGATGGGAAGCGACACGCAGGTCACGATGACCAGAACCGCGCAGACGGACACAACCGGGACCAGGCGCCGGCGCAGCGCCGGGATAAAACAGATCGCGAGCGCTGAGAAAAGAAGGTAATGCGGCACATTCCCGGCCAGGGGACCGTCGACAAGGAACATAATGTATGAGCCCGCCAGGAACCATGCCGCCATGCACGCACCCGCTAATACCACCTGCAGATCCGTGTTTTCCGCCACGGCCGGCCGCGACCGGCCGGGCGCCAGCCCCAGGCGGGCCAGTGTGGCCGCGGCGAAAAGAACATACACGCCTGCCCAGGCGCCCGGGCTGACAAGCCGGGCGGCGGCTGAATCAAGGAGCAGACGGGCCGCGCCGGCGCCGAGGAAAAAAATCCCGAAATAGCGCAGCGACAGATCAGGCGCCAGGCCGGCCGCCGGGGCCGGCAGGCCGTTCTGTATCCCGCCGGGGAAATTATCTTCAAAAGAGGAGAGCAGCACCGGCACGGCCGCCAGCACAGCAAAGGTCAGACCATAATAGACCAGGCATTTTGCCAGGCAATCAAAAAGGACATTTGTTCCCCAGGAGGTTGCCGGCGGCGACAGCAGGGAGAAAGACAGTGGCAGAAGCAGCAGAACGGCATAAAAATAAATCCCCCGCCGTAAACCCAACAACTTCTCCTGCGCCGCGGCCAGAAGGCAGCCCGCCAGCGCCGTAAAAAGAATGAACGCATTGAAACCGGCATACAGGGACACGGAGGGACCATACGCCCCCGCGATCTCGCCCTCCACGCCCGACTGGAGAAGCATGAACAGGAAGCCGCTTAAAAAAACCGGTAAACCCGGCGGAAGCCTTAATGCGATAGCGGTCATAATGAACTCCCGGGAAACTCCTCTTCCGACCTTCAATATTACAAAATAACGGGATCGGACCCCGAAGCCCAGTAAGTGGCGCCACGGTTCATCGCGGCCTCCACGGCCTTCAGCGCGTCGGCGGCCGAGCTGGTTATCCCGCCGCTGTACCCCGATCCCTCCCCTATAGGATAGAGCCCTCGCATGTTAATGGACATGAAATTTTTCCCGCGCCGTATCCTTACGGGAGAAGTGGTCCTTGTTTCCGGCCCCATAAGCAGGGCGTCGTCCGCCACAAATAACGGGCTCTCCTTTTTCCATTGCTTAAAGGCGCAACGGAGCGTTCCGGTTATGAAGGCCGGGAACAGGCCGGCCAGGTCCGCGCTCCTGGTCCCCATTGCGCAGGAATTACGGTTCAAAGCGGAGGAGCGCCGCCCTCGTAAAAAATCGCTCAGGTTCTGCGCGGGCGTCCGCCAGTCCCCCCCGCCGGCCAGGAAGGCTTTGCGCTCTATACCCCTCTGGAACTTAAAGCCGGCCAGCGGATGGGCCGAGCCGTAATCCGCCGGGACGCAGGTTACGGCGATGGCGGCGTTGGAGAACGCGGAGTCCCTGGCCGCGCAGCTCATGCCGTTAAGCGCCAGCAGCCCTTCTTCGGAGGAGGCGTTGACCACCTCACCGCCGGGGCACATGCAGAAGGTATACGCGCCGCGGCCGGTCCTGCGGTTCGTATAATTGAAAGAATAAACGGCGGCCCCTATGCCGGGGAAATTCCCGTACTTGGCGCCGTACCTGATAAGGTTGATCGTGGCCGCCGGGTGCTCCACGCGCACGCCCACCGAGACCGGCTTTTGTTCCAGGGTTATCCCTTTCTTATGCAGCAGCTCGAAGGTGTCCCGCGCCGAATGGCCGATGGCCAGGTAGATGGCCGGAGAAAGGTACTCCGCCGAGCCGTTTATCACCACGCCCGCAGCTGCATCCCCGGAGACGAGGATATCCGTCAGCTTCGAACCATAATGTATTTCGCCGCCCCGCGCAAGAATATGGTTCCTGATATTGGCCACTATCCTGCGCAGCAAGTCGGTGCCAAGGTGCGGCTTGCTGACATAGCTTATTTCCGGCGGCGCGCCGAATTTAATAAAAGTATCCAGCACTTTGCCGGCATAGGAGGTGTTCTTGCGCCGAGAGAACAGTTTGCCGTCGGAATAGGTCCCGGCGCCGCCCTCGCCGAACTGGATATTGGACTCCGGGACCAGTTTTCTTTCTTTGATGAAGCGCCGCACGTCCGCGTGGCGCTCCTCCAGCTTTTTACCCCTTTCAAAGATCAGCGGCTTCAGCCCGTACTCGATAAGCTCCAGCGCGGCGAACATCCCGGCCGGGCCGAAACCGATAACCACGGGCCGGGGTCCCGCCGGCGCCGGTTTATAGCGCATGACGGGTTTGGCCGCATACCGCGGGAAATTCTCCTTGTTCTTATACCCGGCGGGAACGCGCACCGCCAGCGAGAGCTCGTAATAGAACTGCCGCCTGTCCCCGAAGACCGGCGTCTTGGCAAGTATCCGCACTACCCCGATCCCGGCCGCCGGGATACCGAGCCTGCGCGCGGCGGCTTTCAGGTACTCCCCCGCCCCGTCTTTTTCAACAGGGATCAGCAGACCGTCGATCCTCAGTTCCCTGGCCATACCTCATAATACGATATCCGGCCCGCTTCTTTCAGGCCCGCCGCCGCAAAATGCGGCCGCCGGGCGGCCCCGGCGGCAGAAATAAACGCGGCAAACCCGCTCCTCGCCTTTTACAGCGGGAGGACGGCGCGGCCGTAGATCTCGTTGAGGACCTGCGCTATGGCGGCATAGCACGCCGACAGGCCGCAGAAGATCCCCTCGTAGCCGGCCAGTGTCTTTGAACCGCCGGTAAGGTCGGCATAGGCCAGCATAAAGAACAGCCTTGAATTATGAAGCGGCCAGAAATTATACCTGAATTTTTCCGGCGCTAAAAGAGATAATCGCGGCGCAGAGATAAAACATTCCCTTCCCGGTGCGCCGAGACGACACCGGGCGGGGATGAAGCCGCAGGATTTCGTTCCCATATCACAAGAACCTCCTTATTTCCTAAAATACAGGCGACGGCGTTTTTGACGGAGCACACGAGGACGGCGATTTATGGAAAAGAAAAAAGTTCTTCTTATCATCCGCGACGGCTGGGGGATGTACCGGCCCGACAAGTTCAACGCGGTGGCCAATGCCAAAACTCCCAACATGACGCGCTTTCTCAAGCAGTACCCCAATTGCGTGCTTGAGCCCGCCGGCGAAGCCGTAGGCCTGCCCAAAGGCTACCAGGGCTCTTCCGAAGTGGGCCACCTGAATATGGGCGCCGGCCGCATAGTGATACAGGAACTGAAGCGCATAAAGGATATGATAGAGGACGGCACCTTCTTCGGCCGCCCTGCCCTCGCCGCCGCATTAGACAACTGCCTGGCCAAAGGCTCCGCCCTCCACCTGATGGGCCTGGTCCAGGACGAAGGCGTCCACGCCCACCAGGACCACCTGTACTCGATAATGCGCGAGGCCAAAAAACGCGGCATAAAGCAGGTGTGGGTGCACTTCTTTGCCGACGGCCGCGATACGCCGCCCCGCAGCGCCCTCTCCTTCGTGAAGATGCTCGACGAGGTTATAAAGGAAGTCGGGAATGCCGCCATCGGCACCCTCATGGGCCGCTACTACGCCATGGACCGCGGCGCAAAGTGGGCGCTGACCGACCAGACCTACAACGCGCTCACCAGGGCCGAAGGCGCCAGGGCCGCCTCCGCCGAAGCCGCCCTCAGCTCGGCCTACGAAACGCTCAAGAACCCCAACGGCCAGCCCATAGTGGACGAGTATATCCCCCCCACGATCCTGGGGGATTACCCGGGCATGAAGGACGGGGATTCCGTCATACACTTCAACTTCCGCCAGGACCGCGCCATACAGCTCACCAAGGCCTTCGTCGAGGATAATTATCCCGGCAGCCGCTGGAAGAAACTGGACATCGTGTACTGCGGCCTCACCCGCTATTACGATGAATTCAAGTTCAGCGCCCTGCCCCCCATGGACGAAGGCGGCGGCATGGACAACCTGCTCGGCCAGGTGATCTCCCGGCACGGCCTGAAGCAGCTGCGTCTGGCCGAGACGCAGAAGTTCAAACATGTCACTTCCTTTTTCAACGGCAAACGCACCGAGCCCTACCCCGGCGAGGACCAGGTGGAGATAAAAGGCAGCTGGGACCCCTCCACCTTCGGCGAACACCCCGAAATGGACGCCCCGAAGGTACGCGAGCGGGCGCTGGCCGAGATCGCCTCGGAGAAATACGACTTCATAGTTGTTAATTTCGCTAATTGCGACATGGTGGGCCATACCGGCATCTACCCCTCCACGGTGAAAGCAGTGCAAATAGTCGACGAAGCCGTGGGCCAGCTGGCGGCCGAGGCCCTGAAACATAACTATACCGTCATGGTCACCTCCGACCACGGCAACGCCGAGGAAATGTGGGATTACAAAATAAATATGCCTAAGACCGCCCACACTACCAACCCGGTGGAGTTCCTCTATATCGCCGGAAACGCAGCCGGGGTGAAATTGCGGCCGCACGGCATACTGTCCGACATCGCCCCGACGGTGCTGGAGGTGCTGGGCCTGCCCCAGCCCGGGGACATGACCTCGTTGACGCTGATACAGAAGCCGGACCCCGCCCCCCGGCCGCTGCTGCAGGAGCCGGAAGAGGAAGACTCGGACGTTATGGAAACCATGCGGGATAAAGGCTACGGCAACGCGCTATAGCGCGGCATAAGCCGAAGAAAGCGATCGCCCAGGCCTTCCGCGATAAGCCGCCTGGCCTGCGCCTATGTTCATAAAACTGCGCGTCCATCCCGACGCAAAAAGGGACAAGGTGGTAAAACGCAACCCTGACACCTACGAGATCTGGACCAGGGCAAAGGCCGAAAGAGGCCTGGCCAATGCCGCGGCGCTGCGCGCCCTGGCCCTGACACTGGGACTGGACATGAAGAGAATACTGCTGATAAAAGGGGCGCACTCCCCCGCTAAAATTGTAAAGGTTTTGTAGTATAATTTCACTATGACGCTAGCTAAGAACGGGCGCCTGGCGCTGCTTGCCTGTGCACTTATCTTTCTCTCCACGCTGTCCGTGCTGCTGGCCCGCCGCCTCAACCTGGGGCCGATGGGGCCAGTCCCCGGCTGGCGGGTGTACGGCCCGGAGAACGCGGCCATCCAGATATACGAATTCACCGATTTCGCCTGCCCCGCCTGCCGCGGCGCCTCGGAAACCCTGGCGGAAACCATGCGGGTCTACGGCGGCGGCATACGTCTGCATTTCAAGCATTACCCGCTAACGCACATGCACCCCTGGTCAATGGACGCCGCGGCTTACTCCGACTGCGCCGGCGAACAGGGAAAATTCGCCCAATACGCCGAACTTCTCTTCTCCAGCCAGAAAAAATGGGGTGAAGCGAAAGAAAGGCCGAATGAATTCGAGACGCTGGCCCTCCAGCTCAAGCTGGACTGGCCGAAGATGCAGGCCTGCGCCGGCTCCCCGGAAGCGCTCAAGCGGGTGAAGCTCGACATGGCGGAAGGCGGCCTGAAAGGCGTGAACGCCACCCCGACCTTCTTCATAAACGGCAAGAGATGCGTGGGCAGCGGCCAGCTGCTGGACCAGGTGCGCAACTTCGACAACCTTCTGAGAAAAAAATAGCGCCCGGGCGGAACGCTTTCAATGAACGGACAAACGAACATTAAGAATTTAACGGGCCTGCTCGCCAGGCTCATAGTGGGCGGCGTCTTCGTCTATTCGGGCGCGATCAAAGCGCTGGCTCCCGCCGAAGAATTCGCCTACGCCATAGAATCCTATAAGGTGATCGGCCCCGGCCTGTCGCTGCTGGCCGCCCACGCCGTGCCCTGGATAGAACTGTACACCGGGCTGCTGCTGGCCTGCGGCATTTTCACGCGCAGCTCCGTGTTCTTCACCGCCGCTATGCTGGCCTTCTTTGAGCTGATGCTCGGACAGGCCTGGCTGCGGGACCTGCCCATTACCTCCTGCGGCTGCTTCGGCTCGGCGGGCTCTAATTCCATAACCGAAGAATTCCTGCAGAACCTGGCGCTGCTCGCGCTGCTGTGGCCGGCCGCCAGTTACCGCCGGCTCTCGGCCGACGGGTCCGAAGGACAATATAGTTCTTCCTTGCTGCCGTTATCAGGAGACGAGACTGTGAGGACCGATGACTAACACACGATATGCCGCTGCCGCCGTCCTGGTGCTGACCCTGGCCGCCGGGTCCCTCTTCGCCCTGCGCCCGCTGGACCGGACGCGTAATGCCAAGGCCATCTGGATGACCGTCTCCTCGCTTAAGAGCGGGCGGAGCTATTATCTCGAGGTTTCCATGGACGGCCGCGCGTTCCTGCGCGAGGAAAGCTCAAAGACAACGGTAACCCGCCGCGGGACCATACCGCTGCAGCTGATAAAGGATTTCATCCGCGAAACGGAGAACAGCGAGGTAGTCTCCGCCAAGGACATTAAGCAGCATAAGGCCGCGTTCTACCGCGGCGAGGTACTGCATATCTCCGCCTATATCAGCGGGGAACTGACGCACACGGAAGCGCCCCTGGACAGCTTCGGCGAGGCTTTTGCCTATGCCTTCGGGGAGATACGCAAGGCCGTGGTCAAGCTGCCGGTGGACGCCGGGGTTAAGGCTTTCCTGCGCGCCGAATTGCTGCAGGGAGAAGAGCTTGACTCGTTCAAGAACAAAGCGGCCAAAGACGGGAAAGTGCCGATAGTGGAAACCCACGATATACGGAAAGTAAAACCCCTGATGGCGGCGATAAAAGACGCCAACCGCTTCATACCGCTGGAAACGGACGCGGAAGTAAAACAGCTGCGGGATTTTATAAACGCGCGCAAGCTCTACGGGCTGCGCACGCTTTTCTACCTGCCCAGCACGCGCGGCACCTTCCGGTGCCTGGTGAAGGACGCTTCGCGGCTTTCGGAAGTAAAACCGGCGGAGAAGAAAAAAAGCGCAAAAAAACCCGCGCGCGCGGCTTCGCGCTGACCGCGGCCGGAGGACCAGTTTTATGACGGAAGAACCCAGGATAAAGATAACCGCGGTGGACGACGACGAGACCATACTCGAGATATACGAGACCGGCCTGGCCGCCGCCGGCTACGAAGTGCGCGCCTTTTCCGACCCCAAAAAAGCCAGGGAGTTTTTCGCCCAGGCCAAACCGGCCGAAATGCCGGACGTGATACTGATGGACATTATGATGCCGGGCCTGGACGGGATAAGCCTGATGCACGATGTTCATTCCCATGACGCCGCCGCGCACGTACCGATAATAGCCGTAAGCGGACTTAACGACGCGGCCACCCTCAACGACGCCCTGCTCTTCGGCGCGATGGATTACATGGTGAAGCCTTTCGATCTGGACCTGCTGCTGGCCAAAATAAACAAGGCCGCCGAGCTCTCCCGGAAAAGGGCCCCGAAACCCTGACCCGGTTTCGCCCCCCCGGCCGCCGCAAGGCGCCGGTTCCAGCCCGGATCGGGCATTTGCAGGCACCCCCACATATTTAGAATAATATAGGCACTACAGACGAGCCGGGAGAAACTCATGTTAAAAACACTCCATACCGTATTCACCAGGAAAACCCACGACGGCACTACCGAGAGGCTGTTGCAGTACTCCTTCTCCTACTTCGGCCTTTACGTCATAACCGGCTTCCTGGCTAAATACTTCGCCAAGGTGCTGGGCATGGGCGGCAACACCTACACCGTCTACAACACCATAGGCGGCATGTTGATCTGCAACCTGGTGGTCGTCCTCTGGGGCTGGTACAGGTTCAAGTCCAGCGACCACACCACATTCCTCACCGTACGCATGCCCCGCGAGTTCTTCTACATCATCCCGTCCGGCATCTGCACCGCCGTCATCATCCCTACGACCACGCTGATGTATGTGCTGCCGATCTCCGTGATGGTCGCGATGATCATCATGCGCGCCAGCGTCATCATCATCAGCCGCGTCATCGACGCGATCCAGATCAGGCAGGGCATACTGCACAAGACCGTCTACTGGGAAGAGAACGTGGCGGTGGTCTTCGCGCTGGCGGCCGTCAGCATCAAGATGATCTACGTAAAGTCCGGCGACTTCAACTTCATCCACAACGCGGCCGCGATGACGATCCTGGCCGCCTACCTGACGGCCTATTCCATCCGCATCTACATCTTCAACTACTACAAGAACACCCGCAGGAAGGACGCCATCTATGACACCAAGGGCTTCTTCGCGGTGGAGCAGATAGCCTCCACGCTGGCCATCCTGACAGCGGGCGCCCTCCTGTTCTACTCGGTGGACCTCGGCGTCGCGGACCCCAAGTCCTTCGGCTTCCAGTTCAAGGACTCGCTGGTCAACACGCCCGCGCTGTGGAAAGAAGGCGTCCTGTCCGGCCTGCCGTTCGGCTTCGCGGCCTTCTTCTCCGTGTTCCTGTTCATGTTCAAGGGCCGCACCGCCACCTTCGCCGGCCTGGTCAACCGCGTGACCTCGCTGGTGGCCGGCACCGTGGCCACGCTGGTGGTCTGGTGGCTGATAGCCGGCCAGAAACCGCCGGCCCTGGAGGACTGGTTCGGCCTGGCCGCCATCTTCCTGGCAATTTACTTCATGGGCCGCGCCGAGCAGAAGCGCGCCTGCGAACTGGCCAGGGCCCACGAGATAGAGCCGGAAAAGGACACCGGAACGACCTGCGCCCCGGAGGCTGGCGGCGGGGCCGGACGATAGGGCCGACGGAACCGTACTTATGAGAAAACAGAACAACGGTAAAGTCAATATCTGCATGGTGGGCGCGGGCTACGTGGGCCTTGTCAGCGGGGCCTGCCTGGCCGAACTCGGCCACCGCGTGGTCTGCGTGGATAATGATCCCCGCAAGATAACGCTGCTCAAAAAGGGCGTCATGCCCATCTACGAGGACGACCTGGAACGGGTTGTTAAAAAGAACGTGCAGGCCGGACGGCTGCACTTCGCCAACTCCGTAAAAGAAGGTATGCATTACAAGGGCCACAGGGCCGAGGCGGTCTTCATAGCCGTGGGCACCCCGCCCCGCGAGGACGGCTCCGCCGACCTCTCCGCGATAGAGAGGGTCTCCGAAGATGTCGCCAGGAACATGACGGACTACACGGTGATAGTGGAAAAATCCACCGTGCCGGTGGCCACCTGCCACTGGATAGAGAAGACCGTCAAGCGCAATAATAAGAAACACCTCCCTTTCGACGTGGCCTCCAACCCCGAGTTCCTGCGCGAAGGCACCGCGGTGTGGGACTTCCTAAAACCCGACCGAGTGGTGATCGGCGTGGCCTCAAAACAGGCGGAAGAACTGATGCGCCGCGTCTACAAACCCATCAAAGGCGCACCCATAGTGATAACCAGCGTCAAAAGCGCCGAACTTATCAAGCATGCCTCGAACTCCTTTTTGTCCACCAAGATCTCCTTTATCAACGCGGTGGCCAATGTCTGCGAAAAGACCGGCGCCAACGTGGAAGACGTGGCCCGGGGCATGGGCCTGGACAAGCGCATAGGCGCCTCTTTCCTGAAGGCCGGCATCGGCTTCGGAGGTTTCTGCTTCCCTAAAGACCTTGAGGCCTTCTACTGGCTGAGCGCCCAGGTGGGTTACGACTTTGAGCTGCTAAAAAACGTGAAGGACATCAACGAGGGCCAGAAGCTGTGGCTGGTGAAGAAGATAGAGGAAGAGCTCTGGAACCTGGAGGGCAAAACCGTGGCGCTGCTGGGCCTGGCCTTCAAGCCGGAAACGGACGACATGCGCTTTGCCCCCTCCATAGATATAATCAACGAACTAAAGAAGCGCGGCGCAAAAGTGCGCGGCTACGACCCGGTCTCCCAGGAGAACGCCAGGAAGATGCTGAAGGGCGTATACTTCGCCCGGGACGCCTACGACTGCGCCAAAGACGCGGACTGCGTCTGCCTGGTCACCGAGTGGACTGAGTTCTCCGGGCTGGACATGAAGAAGCTGATGGCCGCCGCAAAGCACCCCATTATGGTGGACGGACGCAATCTATACGACCCGGCGAAGATGCGGGAGCTGGGCTGGACGTATAAGTCAGTAGGACGACCGTAAACAAACAGCCCCCCCCCCGGGAATCATGTGGGTAGATTTCTACGGGCAGAATTAACCCCACAGATCTGGAGTCCTAAAATGAGAATTCTCGTCACCGGCGCGGCCGGGTTCCTGGGCAGCCACCTTTCCCGTCACCTGCTGGGCAAGGGCCACTCGGTTATCGGCATAGACAACTTCATAACCGGCAGCGTTTACAATATACAGGACCTGCTTAAGAAGCCCGGCTTCGAATTCATTAAATACGACGTGACTAATTACCTGTCCGTGCCGGGGAAACTCGACGCGGTGCTGCACTTCGCCAGCCCCGCCAGCCCCATAGACTACCTGAAATTCCCCATACCCACGCTTAAAGTGGGCGCGCTCGGCACGCATAAGGCGCTGGGGCTGGCCAAAGAAAAGAAGGCCATCTTCATGATAGCCTCCACCTCCGAGGTCTACGGCGACCCGCTGATAAACCCGCAGCACGAAGCCTACTGGGGAAATGTAAACCCCGTGGGCCCGCGCGGGGTTTACGACGAGGCGAAGCGCTTCGCCGAGGCCCTGACGATGGCCTACCACCGCTACCACGGCATGCAGGTGCGCCTGCTGAGGATCTTCAACACCTACGGTCCCAATATGCGCCTGGAGGACGGACGCGCGGTCCCCAACTTCATGACGCAGGCGCTGAAAGGCAGGCCGATCACCGTTTACGGGAACGGCAGACAGACCCGCAGCCTCTGCTATGTCTCGGACCTTATAGACGGGATCTACCGGCTGCTGCTCAGCCGCGAGAACGACCCGGTCAATATCGGCAACCCGCATGAGATAACCCTGTTGGAGCTGGCCGACTCAATTAAGCGGCTCACCCGCAGCAGGTCCAGGATAGTTTTCAAACCCCTGCCCGAGGACGACCCCAAGGTGCGCCGGCCCGACATCACCCGCGCCAGAAAGCTGCTGAAATGGCAGCCGAAAGTGGGCCTGGAAGAGGGGCTGAAAAAGACGATAACCTACTTCAAGACCCGCCTCTAAGGTCGCCGGTGTAAAGACAAGAGCGGCCCGGTCAGAATTCCGTCTTGCTCACGAAATTGAAATCCCGGACGGTTATGGGCGGGATGGACGTGAACACCATCTCCTTTTCCCTGCCTATCTCCGTAATGCTGTCCAGCATTTCGAACACGCTCTGGTTGAAGCGGAAATTATTCACGCTCTGCGCCAGCTTCCCGTCTTTTATCCTGAAAACACCGTCGCGCGTCATCCCGGTGAAGATCCCGTCCATCATGTCCACCAGCCTTATATACCAGAAGCTGTTGATGTACAGGCCGTTCTCCACGCCGGAGATGAGCTTTTCCAGGGGCTTGTCAGTGCCCTTGAAGATTACGTTGGCCGGGACCCGCCCCGTGGCCGTGACGCCTTTCTTGCCGGCATAGAACCGGGAATACCAGGGGCTGGCGAGCTTTCCGTCCCTGATCATATCAAAAGCCGGGTAAGGCATGGCGTCTTCCGGGCAGAACGGGTACAGGCCCACCCGCCCGTGGTCCGGCTTTGAATAGATATGCACGTTCTCGCCGGCTATGCGCGCGCCGGCCCTTTTGGACAGGGCGGAGCGGCCCTCGTCGATAGCCTTGGCGTCCAGGTTATACCAGAGGAACATCAGCAGCAGCTCCTCCACGGCCGCCGGCCCCAGCACCACGGTGTACTTTCCCGGCTCGCACGGCGCCGGGTTCTCCGACAGGCGCGTCCGGGCTACGATGTCCGCGAGAAAGGTTTTCCCGTCGTAATCGGAAAGGTCCTTCGACATGTGGAAATCCTTGAAAGAGGAATTCCCGGTCATGGCTGTCAACATGAACGCGGAGACGCAGTTGTGGTGCACAGCGCGCGCACCCCTGTTATTATAAACTCTCACCGTATAGGGGTTCGAGGAAAGGCTGCCGGCCGAGTTCAACCCGGCCTTCTTCAGCTCCCCGAACGCGTCTTTAAGGATGCCGTACTTCCTGTCGTCGGACGGCTCGCTGAAAACCGGCTTGAAGTCCTTCAGGGCCGCCGCCTCAGCCTCCGTCACCGGCGGCATATATTCCGGGTCCGAGGGCAGGAGCCTGGCTGTCTCGCAGGCCTTGTCGACAGCGCGCTTTATGCCCTCTTCGGACAGGTCATTGGTGCGGCAGGACCCCGTCCGGCCGTCCCAGCCCACCTCGGCTTTTACTTCCTCCTCCAGCTTGAACAGGTTCTCCCTGTTGACGGAATTATTCGAGAACCTTATATGGTGCGTCTCGCTCTTGGAGTATGAGATGACGACATGGTCCGTCACCGGGTTCTTCAGCGCTTTCTCTATAATCAGTTCGGTCTTGTTCATTTACTTAGCCCTCCGCACCATGATATTCCGGAACCTGGCCGGGCTGGCCCCGTGCGTCATCTGGGCGGCCTGCATGGGGTCGCCCTTGCCGCAGGTTATGAAGCCGGCCCTGCAGAACTCGCTCTCGTCGGCTATGGCATCGCAGCCGCGCCAGAACTGGTAGGAGATGGCATTGTAGACCACGTTCTTGAGCATGCCCGTAAGCTTGCCGTTCTTTATCTCCCAGAAAGCGTCCCCGCCGAACTGCATGTTCAGCCGCATCTGGTCGATGCTGAAGGAGCCGCGGCCTTCTATATAGATGCCGTTCTCCGTATCGGCTATCAGCTGTTCCTTTGATAGCGGCTTCTTTCCCGGGGCCAGGTAAAGGTTGGGCATCCTGGTTATGGGCACGTCGGAATACTTCGTGGCCCTGGTGGTGCCGTTGGCGCGGGACATCTTCATCTTATGCGCCAGTTCGCGGTTCACGCCGTAGCCGGTCAGTATCCCGGCCTTTACTATATGCCATTTCCGGCATTCCACGCCCTCGTCGTCGTAGCCGATGCTGGCCAGCCCGCCCTCCAGGGTATTATCGGCCACCAGGTTCACCAGCTCCGAGCCGTACCTGAAATTATTCAGCTTGTCCATGGTGGCGAAGCTGCGGCCCGCGCAGGACTCCTCGTAGCCGAGCACCCGGTCCAGCTCCGTGGGATGCCCCACCGATTCGTGCATGGTAAGGGAGAGATGCTCGGGGTCAAGTACCAGCGTGGCGGGGCCGCTTTCGCAGGACCTGGCGAAGCAGTGCTCGCGCGCCTGCTCCGCTATCCGCGCGGCATTGGCCTTGAAATCTATGCCCCTGAAGTATTCGTAGCCGGCGTTCATCGGCGCGGGCAGGTAATGCCGCGTTTTCACCTCGTCGTTGGCCCGGGCGGTGGCCTCTATCTCCGGCAGTATGGTGAAGATATCCGTCTCTATCGCGGAGCCTTCGGTATTGGCGTACTTCTTGCGCATGTTCCGCAGCACCAGGCTGGAAACGGCCTTAATGATATCCTTTCCCTTCAACATCACCCCGGCGGCCTCCAGCAGCGCGCCCACGGCGTCGCCGGCCTTCACCGCGAACGGGTCCTCTTTTATCTTCGTCGCGAATTTAGCGGTATGCCTGGGCTCCGCGGCCAGCTCCACCGGGACCTCCGCGGACCTGTCGGCGTATTTAGCCAGGGCCAGCGCCTTGTCGGCCGCGCCGCGCAGGGAGTCCATATCCCCGGCACTGGTGCAGGCATAGCCCCAGCCGTTATTGTAAAGGACCTTTATCCCCGTCCCCGAAATATCCTGCTCGGTGATCTGCTCCACGCGATTGTCTTCCGTCATTATCTCGCGTTCGTGGAAAAGGTGCTCGCGCGCGTCGGCGAAGCGGGCTCCTTTCCCTTTCAGGTAAGCGGCTATTTCGCTGAGTTTTTCCATATAGTCCCCGTTGCGGCGCTAGAAAATTTCCGCCGGGCCCGGCAAAAGCGGCGCAGCGGCCCGCGTACTCCTTAAATAATACAAAAAACCGGATAAAAAAGCCGCCCGCTTTTAGCGGGCGGCTCTTTCAGCTGTCCCCTGAACTTTTACTGCGCCAGCCAGGTTATAAACTCGTCCCAGTTGGAATACCTGGCCCAGGCCAGCTCGGCGTAGGAGGCGGGGGCCGCCTTGCCGGGCAGGTACATGGCTATGCCGTGCGAATCGGAATAGTCGGACGGGGGCGACCACCAACCGCCGTCGGCGCCGTTGGTGGTGCGGTTATGCGCCACCAGCTTGGTCTTTATGAAGGTCATCAGGGCCTCGCCCGTGGCCTTAACCTCGGCGTTCCTGGTGCCCGCCACCACCAGCTGCGCAAAGTGGTAGAAGTCCTTGTTCTCCGGGTAGGCGTAGCTCTGGGCGCCGCTCATCGCGCTCTTGGCCAGGTCCTTCTCGCCCGCCGCCGTTATGGCGTAGGCAAAGGCATTGGAGGCGTCCAGCAGGCCCGCCAGGGCTGAGGTCCTGAGGTAGCTCTGGGTGGACCCCTGGTCCAGTTTCTCGTAGTGGTCGCTGTAGGCGTCCACGGCAACTTTCGCCATTTCCGCCGGGCCCATGTTCTGCTTGGCGAACACCGGGGCCAGGAAGTCGTTATAGGTATAGCCGTCGCCGGGCTCGGTCTCTTCGGAGCCCACTATATAGGTGACATAATCCTTCATCTCGTAGACCACTTCGGCCATCTGCATCAGGCAGGCATCGGAGCCGTACACGTCCACGCCGCCCATCTCTTTGAGGGCCAGGCCCAGCTGCGGGGTGGTTATGTGGTTCTTGGTCTCGTCGTCGTAGGAAATGCCCTTCGTCCGGGGATCGGCGCCCTTTATCCAGCCCGCGCCGTGGTTCCACACCACCAGCATGTATTTCTTCGCGGGATACCTGGCCTTTGACCACTTCACGAAGTCCACCAGGTGCTTATAGTCGCCCATGTCCACGCTGGGGAGTTCTTCCACCACCGGGGAGGTGACATTGTTCGTGTCATTGTCTTTCTGCACCAGGTAGCGGCGGGAGGTTTTCCAGTCGCCCTCGGAGGAATCATAACCCGCTATGCGGGCCAGCTCCACCACCACGTTATATTTATCGCCGGAGCCCACCATCTCCATCTCGTTCATGTCCTTGAGGCCGTAGCGCTCCAGGTTGTTCTTGGCGTTGACGAAGACCATGATGGTCCATTCCTTATCCGGGCGGGCCTTTTCCACGGCCGGCGCGGGCACGGAGAGTTCCAGCCTGGTAATTTCATTGTTGAGGTTAAAGGCTTTGCCATTGTCGAAGTTTATCTCCGCCTTCAAGCCGGCGGTAAAGAACGACAGCGCAAGAGCCGCTAATGCCAGTTTCTTCATTGTATACTTTCCTCCTGAATAACGGCCCTTCCGGGCCTGTAAGATCCTCTTCTACTCCAATAATATTATATTAGCCGCCGCCAGGCAAGAGAACATGCCGGGTCCGTAATTTCCCCCTGGACGTGCCGTCAGGCCGCGCTGAAGTGGATGGCTTTGGGGTTGTGGAAGACTATAGCCGAAATAGAGGCCTCCGGGTCCATCATGAAGCCGTCGGTAAGGCGCAGCCCCGCGTCCGCGGGTTCGAGCAGGTCGAACAGTATCTGCTGGCCGGCCAGGTCCGGGCAGGCCGGGTAGCCGAAGGAATAGCGCTTACCGCGGTACTTGCCGCGCAGCAGCGGGCGCGCCGGGTTTTCCTCCGCTATGCCCCAGTCCTTCCTTATGCGGTAATGCAGCACGTCGGCGAAAGCCTCGGCCAGGGTAAGTGCCAGCGCCTCCACCAGGTAGGACCGCAGGTAATTGCCGGCCTTGCGCTCGCGTTTGGCCAGCTCCAGCACACCTTCACCGCAGGTAAGGGCGAAGAAGGCGGCGTAGTCCTTTTTACCGCCGGAGACGGGGGCCGCGAAATCGGCCAGGCAGAGTTTTACCCCCTCCGTCCTGCGCGGGAAGGCAAAGGACGCCGCCCGGGCCCCGGCGCCGCCCTGGACCAGCAGTTCGTTCCCTGAACTGTTCACCGGGAAGAAGCGGTAGACGGCACGCGGCTTTATCAGACCGCCGGAAATTATATCCTTCTTCATGGCGGCCAGCAGCTTCAGCGCCTCGGCCGCTTTCCTGGGCTGGCCCTGGTTCACCTTCAGAAAGCGCAGGCCGAAAAGGTTCTCGTCGAGGTTGGCAAAAAGCTCCTCCAGCCCCTGGTCCTCCACCAAATGCCTTTCCAAGTCGGCCGGTACGGCGATGTCGTCGGGGTAATATGCGGGGGCAGGGACGGCGGAAGACGGCACAGGCACGGGCCCGTCGGCGGCTTTTCCCGCTGGCGGGGTATTAACCGCATTGACCGCCGCCCCCCCGACGGTATAGTTCAGCGCATAATTCACGCCCGCCATGGCGTCGGCGGCATAAAACACCGGGCCGGGGTATTCGGCGGCGATATGCGCGGCCGTAAATTTTTCGGTGAGCGCGGCGCCGCCCACCAGCAGCGGCGCCTTTATGCCGGCCTTGGCCAGCTCCCGCGCGGTAATGGTCATCTGCCCGGTAGAGCGCACCAGCAGCCCGGACAGGCCGATAAACCCGGGACCGGACTTCACAGCGGCGGCAACTATATCCTCGGGCGGCACCTTAACGCCCAGGTCCTCTACCTCGAAGCCGTTGCTCTCGAAGATTATGCCCACCAGGTTCTTGCCGATGTCGTGCACATCACCCTTGACGGTGGCCAGCAGCAGGCGGCCGCGCTTCGGGGCTTTCTGCGTTTTCAGCGCGGGGCCCAGGGCGGTGACCACGGCCTTGGCGGCTTCGGCGCTCTGCAGCACCTCGGTCACTATCAGGTCCCCGGCGGAAAACTGGCGTCCCACCTCGGCCATGGCCTTCATTACCGGCCCGTTTATTATCTCCAGCGGCGACATTTCAGCCAGCAGGGCGGCCACGGCCTCTTCAATGCCGTTCCTGCTGCCGCTCAGCACCGCCAAACGCAGTTTTTCTTCTGGCGGGGCATCCTGCGCAGCGGGGGCAGCTACCCCTTTTTTAATATCGCGGTAGCGCGCGGCGAAACTCTGCGCGGCTTCGGGTTTGCGCGCGAATATCAGGTCCTCGGCTAGTTCGCGTTCTTCGGCCGGGATGCCGGCATAGCGCTTCAGCTTTTGGATGTTCACTATGGCCAGGTCCAGCCCGGCCTTCACTGCATGGTGCAGGAAAACGGAATTGAGCACCTCGCGCGAGGCTGGCGGCAGACCGAAAGAGACATTGCTTACGCCCAGCACGGTCTTTACGCCGGGGAATTCTTTTTTTATCTGTTCGATGGCCTTTATGGTCTCATGCGCGGTCCTGGCATGCTCACCGCCCACTCCCACCGGAAAGACCAGCGTATCGAAGATAATATCTTCCGGCCTGAGGCCGCATTCCCCCGTAAGGAACTCATAGGCGCGGCGGGCTATGGCGGTCTTGCGCCCGGCTTCCAGCGGCAGGCCGTGCTCCTTGTCCTCGTCTATGCAGCCGAACACCAGCTTCCCGCCATAGGTCTTTACCAGTTCAGCGGCGGCGCGGGGCTTGTCCGGGCCGAACTCGAAGTTCACGGAGTTGAGCAGGGCTTTGCCGGGGACCAGCTTAAGCACCTCTTCCATCACGGCGGGGCTGGTAGTGTCGGTCATCAGCGGCAGGCGCACCGCGCGGGCCAGCCCGGGCAGCAGCGTTTTAACGTCCGCCAGCTCGTCGCGCTCGGGGTTGGCCAGGCAGATGTCCAGCGCATGGGCGCCGGCCGCGGCCTGCGCTTTGGCCAGCGCCGCGGCGCCGTCCCAGTCGCCGGCCGCCACCATGTCGCGGAACTTTTTGGAGCCGATGAAATTATTGCGCTCGCCCACCAGCAGCGGCGGTTCTATCTCGTCGTAGAACAGAGCTTCCACGCCGGAAACCACCCAGGGGGCTTTCGCCCGAGGGAGGCGGGGCTTTATGCCTTTCAGGCTTTCGGCCAGGGCTTTTATATGCTCGGGCCTGGTACCGCAGCAGCCGCCGGCGGCGTTAAGCAGGCCCTTCCGGGCATAGCCGGCCATTACGGCGGAGAAGGTCGCCGGGGTCTGCAGGTAGCGGCCGTTCTCGTCAGGGAGGCCGGCATTGGGCATGGCGAAGACGGGGTACTGGGCGCGGGCGGCCAGGCGCTCAAGGCGCAGGGCCAGGCCTTCGGGGCCGGTGGAGCAGTTGAACCCTATGGCGGCCAGCGGGAAATGTTCCACGGCGGCATAGAAGGCCTCGGCGTCGTGGCCGGAGAGCATCTTGTTGCGGTCGTCCATGGTGGCGGAGACTATCACTGGCAGCTCGCGGCCGGCTTTCTTGAAGGCGAGCCGGGCGGCGGCCAGCGCGGCCTTCAGGTTCAGTATATCGTGGGCGGTCTCTATCAGGAACAGGTCTACGCCGCCGTCCTGCAGGGCGGAGAGCTGCTCCAGGTAGATATCGCGCAATTCGTCGAAGCTTATCCCGCCGGTAACGAAGAGGGCTTTATTAGTGGGACCGACAGAGGCGGCGGCGTAGCGGGGCCGGCCGGGGGCGGAGAATTTCTGCGCGGCGGCTTTGGCCAGTTTCGCGGAGGCGAGGTTGAACTCGCGCACGCGCGTGGCCAGGCCGTATTCGGCCAGCACGGCGGCGTTGGCGCCGAAGGTGTTCGTTTCTATGAAGTCGGCGCCGGCGGCGAGGTAGTCTTCGTGGATCCTGGTTATTATCCCGGGTTTGGAGACCGAGAGTATTTCATTCAGGCCTTCATGGCCGGCATAATCGGTTTCCTTGATGTCGAGGGTCTGGAGGTAAGTCCCCATGG